>JAJXZM010000296.1 GCA_021780055.1 Acidobacteriota bacterium | reverse complement strand
CCGTTTCTTTCTGGATCAGCACGGCAGTCACAAAGAACTGAACGTCAATCAGCGGTATTCTCTCCGAAAGGTTCAGCAGGGCGTCGCGCAAGGGAAGACCAAAATTCTGCTCTTCGAAAGTTGTGCGGAATTCTCCGGCCACCGGCTCCGGAAGTTCGGTCGTGATCATTTCAAGCCCGGTCGAGAAAGAGTGTCCAGCGCGTACCGCGCGTCCCAGCAGATCGATGGCTTCCGGGAAACCCTTTTCAAACGCCTTCAGGCGGCGCATGCGCTGGAAAGCCACCACGCCGATCGGGAGCAGAGCTCCCACCGGCACCGCCGCCAGGCCAATCAAGGCGCTTTCTGCAAGCCTGCCAACGATGAGGTAACATGCGAAGGCCAATACCGCGCTTAAAAGAATCAGCCGCCCCGGTTTCACCTTCATTCCGGCCTGGCCGATATAGTTGCGGAGCTTGTCGGCAAACTTCCACTTCAGCAGCAACCGGTGAATGGCGGGTACGTCGCTGAGAAGTTCGTCGCGGACAACCTTCAACTCCAGCGACTCGCTGCCGCGCCGTGTGCTGCGCTCGATGGCGTCCAGGCGCTTTGCGACAACCTTGTCCGGTGCCGTGCCGCCCGTGGAGGCGATTACCACGCCTGCGACAATTAGAACAATAACCAGGAATGTTAAGCCAGCCAGTGCCAGCGCCATAGGGATCTCCTCAACGGACCGGTGAGAGCGACGGATGCTCAAACATCTCCATCGGCAGATGGATGCCGGATGTCACCAGCCGTTCCGCGAACTTCGGACGAATGCCGGTCGGCATAAACTCGCCGAGCACTTCGCCGTTTTCGCCAATGCCCATCTTCTTGTAGATGAAGATATCCTGCATGGTTACCACTTCGCCTTCCATTCCCGTCACTTCCGCCAGATTGGTGACGCGGCGTTTGCCGTCGCTTAAGCGGGTCACCTGGACGACGATGTCGATTGCGGAAGCAATCTGGCGGCGAATGGCCGAGTCTGGAATGTTCAGGTTCGCCATTGCAACCATGGTTTCCAGACGGGAGAGAGCGTCGCGCGGGGAATTGGCGTGAATGGTGGTCAAAGATCCGTCGTGGCCGGTGTTCATGGCCTGCAACATGTCCAGCGCTTCCTCGCCTCTGACCTCGCCGACGATAATGCGGTCCGGACGCATACGCAGACAGTTGATGACCAGTTCACGCTGGCGGACTGCGCCGCGGCCTTCCACGTTCGGCGGGCGAGTTTCAAGCCGCACCACGTGGTCCTGGTGGAGCTGCAATTCCGCAGCATCTTCAACGGTCACAATGCGTTCGCGGTTGGAAATAAAAGAAGAAAGCACGTTCAGCAGCGTCGTCTTTCCGGCGCCCGTACCGCCGGAGACCAGACAGTTCAGCCGTGAGTAAACACAGCCTCGCAACAGCTCAACCATTTTGGCGGTGAGCGAATCATTCTCGACAAGCTCGGTAGCGGTCAGAGGATCACGGCCGAAACGGCGGATTGAAAGGCAGGGCCCGTCGATGGAAAGCGGAGGGATAATCGCATTAACACGGGAGCCGTCCGCCAGTCGGGCGTCCACCATGGGTGAAGACTCGTCGATTCTGCGGCCTACCGCCGAGACAATCCGGTCGATGATAGACATCAGGTGCGCGTCGTTGCGGAAGCTGGCCGAAGTTCGTTCCAGCAGTCCGCCCCGTTCTATGTAGACGTTCTTGTAGGTGTTCACCAGAATGTCGGAGATCGTGTGGTCCTTCATCAGGGGTTCGAGCGGCCCCAGTCCGAAAACTTCATCGAGAACTTCCTGCGAGAGCCGTTCGCGCTCCGTCAGGGTCATCGGCGCATTTTCTTCGGCGGCGAGGGCCTCCACCATTTCCGTGACTTCCAGCTTGACGGAGTTACGGTCCATCTGATTAATGCGTTCGAGGTCGAGCTTTTGGATCAATTTGTGATGAATGGCTACCTTGATACTGCTCAGGTCGTTGCGCATCGGGTTTGGCGTGGGCATAATTTAATTACCTCTTTGGGGTGTTTGAAAACAAGCCGAAGATGGTGTTTCCTTTCTTTGCCTGTTCAGCGACCGGTGCAGTGGCCCCCGCGAGGCGGGTGGCAAGCTGCTGAAAATTTGAGACCAGGGGATTGTTGTGGTTGCGCGAGAGGGGTGTTCCCAGGTTGATGGCTTCGCTGACCTGGCGGAAGTCATTCGGCAGCCGCGCAAACACAGTTTGCTTGGTCCGCTTCTCGAAGGCCTTGATGGCATCTTCGTCGGAGCGATGGTAGCGGTTGATAATCACGCGACACAGTTCGGGTTCGATTCCCCAGGATGCCAATTTGTTCAAATGTTTCTCGAGCGTCCACAGAGCGGGGACATCCGCCTCAGCCACCAGCATGATCATGCGCGCCAGCCGCAACAGGGACCGCGAATGCGCGTTGTAGTTTGAACCCATATCCATGACCAGGTAGTCACAGCAACTCTGGGCAACATTTACTACCCGAACCAGAGAAGAGGGCATAACTTCTTCCCACTCGTCCGGATCTGTTGCGCCAGCCAGCACTTCGAGTCCGCTCTTTTCGTGGACGGTCAGCAAGGCGTTAAAGAAATGGCTGTCCAAGCGTTCCAGATTGCCCGTCGCATCACGGAAGGAGAACCGCGAGCGGAGATCGAGCAGGAGCGAAACGTGGCCCATAGGACGGGCCAGGTCAATCAGGATGACGCGCTTCTGAGTCGTGCGGGCAAGCTGCGCGCCGAGGTTTACAGCGACGGTCGTAGACCCCACTCCTCCCTTGGCGCCCATGATCACGATCAGCTTTCTATCAAGCGTTTTCTCGCCCGGCGCCTGCTCGTCGGCAATCCGCTTCAGGGCCCCTTCCAGCGAAATCGGGTCGACCGGATGGGCAAGAAACTCACGCACGCCGCTCCGCATGGCCTGCATAAGCAGGTCAGGGTCCGGCTGCTTCAGTGGAGAGCATGCAATGATGCAGACAGTAGGACGCA
This sequence comes from Acidobacteriota bacterium, assembly GCA_021780055.1. Next base: position 1,319 of record JAJXZM010000296.1, on the reverse strand, counting down.
ATCGGCGGAGGTGTACCGCAAAATCAAGCGAGACATCCGTCCCGCCCGCCAGATCCAGAAGGACGATATCAGGAACACCTTCCCCGGGCTGCGGGTGCTGTTCGATTGAGGGCGCCCATTCCATAACCGAATCGGTCAACCCTGTCTGCTCGATGCAAGCGCGCAGGTAAGATGTACTTTTAGCGTCCGCTGCAACTACCGCCGCCGTCAACATGGCGTTAATCCTCTTTCCAGCTTATCAATCTCTCCCGTGGCCCCTATTGGCCCGAGGTCTGGCCTTGCGGGCCGGCCGCCGGAGGCATAAACTTCATCGGGAACTGCGGACCGCTCGGGACCTGGCCTGGAGGCAGAGGATGAACAATCTGAGGTGTCACAAGTACAAGCAATTCGGTCTTGTTCTTGTTCAAGCTCTCGCTCTGGAAGATTTTCCCCAGTAGCGGTATATCGCCCAAACCGGGGATTTTACTCAGTTGCCGGGTGACACGATTGTCCATCAACCCTGCAATAACGAAGCTCTGACCATCCCGCAGTTCCATCTCTGATTGTACCCTGCGGACGGACAATGCGGGAACTGTGAAACCGGTAATTGTTAGAGCATTGGAATAGTCAAGAGAACTGACCTCTGGCGCCACCTTTAAATGAATCTCATCATCCGGAAGGATCGTGGGCGTGAAGTCGAGCCTGATTCCGAATTGCCGGAATTGAATTGTGATGGCAGGAATAGCGCCGCCGCCACCCGTGGATTGCAGCATGGGGAACGGAAACTCACCGCCGGAGAGGAAGCTGGCGTCCTTGCCGGACTCGGTCAGGACATTCGGCTCAGCCAGGATCTGCAACAGGTTCTTGGTCTGGAGCGCCTGGATAGTGGCCGCCAGATTGATATCCGGGCGGAAAATAAACACATTGAGAAGACTGCCGAGGGTAAAGCCACCTGTATCGGCGCTCAGCTGTCCGGAGAGAGCCGGCGGGAAAAACTGTCCTGTGGTTGTGGTGCCGATGTTCTTAGCGCCAGGTAAGCTCATGATATTCACACCCAGTTGCCTTAAGGCTGACCGATCGACTTCTGCAAACCGGACCTTTAGCAGCACCTCGCCAGTGGGCGGCGCCGGCACTTCGAGCAGGCTGACTACATCTTCCTTTCTGGGCACCATCGACTGGGCTAATTCCAGAATCTTGTCGGCAACTGCGGCAGAAGAAACGTGGCCCGAAAGCGTGACGATGTTCTTGCTGACGGTGACCTTGACCTGTTCATTGGGAAACGTATTTCGGATGTCACCCGTCAGGTCCAGAACGTCCAGGTCCACATAGACATCAAACGT
>JAJXZM010000341.1 GCA_021780055.1 Acidobacteriota bacterium | reverse complement strand
ACAATTTGAGTTTCGCCCATCTCGTTGCCTGTAAGAAACCTCGCCGCATTTCTGACGTGGCGATATGGCTCGTCGCATCAGGCCGTTAGTTCGCCCGGGGACACACTAGACCGAGCCAGCGATTTGCCTGAAAGAGCCGAGGCTTTGGTGGCGGCTTCAGTTTGGAAGGCCAGGCCAGTCGGCGCGGCAAACGGTGAAATCTGGTACTCTGGGTAAGCTGAAATCCCATGTTCATGCAGATCCATACCATAAAGTTCTGCCTCTCTCGAAAGGCGAAGAGTTCCGGTTGCGTTCACAGCCAGCATAACCGCCATCGCGACTGCAAATGTCGCCAATACGATGGTTGCGCTGCCGATCGCTTGTGCGACCAGCAGATTGCTTCCACCCCCGTAAAGCAGTCCCTTTAGAGGAGCAGAGTTGTCGGCTGCAAGAGGCCCGGGGGCTCCATAACTACCACAGGCAAAAAGGCCGAGCGATAAAGTCCCCCAAATACCACAAACACCATGAACAGGAACTGCGCCGATAGGATCGTCGATTCGCAGCCATTCCAGTAAGTCAACTGCCAAAATGACCAGCACTCCTGCAATTCCGCCAAGCGCTATGGAGCCCGTCGGGCTGACCCAATAGCAGGGACAGGTAATGGCAACAAGTCCGGCCAGAAATCCGTTGGTGGTATAGCCCGCATCCCACTTTTGGGTCCTAATGTAGCCGTAGAGGATCGACGTAAGGCCAGCAGCGCACGCTGCGAGGGTAGTATTTGTGGCAACCCTGCCGATGCCTTCAAAGTCCATGGCGGATAAAGTACTTCCGGGGTTAAAGCCGTACCAGCCGAACCACAGAATGAGTCCACCAGTGACGGCGATTGTCAAGTCATGGGGAAGCATCGGAGCGCCGCCGTCGCGCTTGAACTTCCGTCCAAGGCGCGGACCTAAAACGATGGCCCCGGCCAATGCAATGAACCCTCCGATAGTATGGACGACAGTCGACCCGGCGAAATCATGGAACCCTGTCCCCAAGGCAGAGAAGAGATGTCCAGAGCTACCCATAGTCGCCAGCCACCCATCCGGGCCCCATGCCCAGTGTCCAATGATCGGGTAAATGAACCCCGTGACGCAGATGCTGTAGAGAAGGTCGCCGATGAATCCGGTCCTCCCAATCATCGCACCGGAGGTGATGGTTGAGCACGTGTCGGCGAAGGCGAACTGGAATATCCACACCGCTAAAAACGCGACACCGGTGCTTTCATATGTAGCGGGCGCGTTTTGCAGAAAGAACCAGTGATAACCAATGAACCCGTTGCCGTGGCTGAACATAAATGCGAATCCGACGGCGTAGAAGAGGATGCCGCAGAGGCAAGTGTCTACCACGCATTCGACGAGCACGTTCACGGTTTCGCGGCTACGGCAGAAACCAGCTTCAAGCATCGTGAAACCGACTTGCATACCGAAAACCAGGAACGCCGCGATGAGGGTCCAAGCAGTGTTGATCGGGTTAGCCAAGTCGCCGGCATTTACCGGCGCCTCAGCGGCATATGCACTGGTGAAAAATTTGCCGGTGCCAATCATAACAAGAAGTATCACGAGTCCCACTCCCAAAGCCTTGCCGCCTAGCAATATCTTCCCGTACTGGCGCCATTCAGGGTCGCGCAACCGCTTCCGCAGTCGGGAGAGTTTTTCTGATATTGAAAGTTTTGGGCCTTCTCTTAAAGTGGCGGACATCTGTTTTTCTCCTTTCGGCGAAAAGATTACAAAATTGGCTTCAGCCTCGTTCGGGTTCACTCTGAACGCGAGACATCCAGTCGCTCTTGGAATGCGTTCTCGATCACGCCATATCCGACAGTTACCTGGCTCCGTGAATGTCGAAGACGTACATCAGGCCCAGTTCCAACGTATTCTGGTTCTTCGTCAGGTCTGCCACGCCGCGTGGGAAAAACGGCACGTTAGACATATCACGCCGGAACTCCAGGCGGCTGATCAGGTCGTGAGCGAAAACGCGCTGCAACGTTATCGTGTACTCATTGATATGTTGTGCTGTTCCTGTCGTGAACCCGTCGCGATCGTCGTAGTACTCGTAGCGAACTCCAAGAGAGTACTGGTCATTAAACGCGTACTTGGCGTAGGTTGCGATCCCCTTCCACTGGACGGAGTTGACGCCGGGAATCATGTCGCCAGATCCATAGTCAAAGTTCTCCAGCAGGGCCAGCTTCTTGGTCACATTGAGCTGTACCACGGTGTCTGACAAATTCCGCCAGTGCGAATTCGTGCCTGGGGTCTGCGGTCCGCCCAGGTAGTTTTGTGTAATATTCACTTTGGAGCTGGGCGCCAGCGCCAGGCTAAACCCGTAGGTCTTTCCGGTGTTGACTGCAACAATGTTGTTCCAGCCGTTGACCAGAAAGCCGGTCAAGGTAACCTTGGGGTTAAAGGTATACGCGGCCCGAAGGCCAAAGTGGTAAAAAGGAATGGCATAGCCGAACAACACACTCCGGCTGTAATTCCAATCGGGAGCAGACTCGATCACCTCAGCTCCTGCCGGCGTTACGAATTTCCCGAAGTCAATCTGCAGTCCCTTGCCGATAGGCGCCAGGAAGGAAACGTATGCTTGTTCCACGTTTTGAGCAAAGTTTTCTCCCCCTGGCTCTAACGAGTTGACAACGTGGATAGCGTTCCCATACCCCAAGGTCAGGTCATAGCCCAAGGGGGTATCTTTGTCCGGGGCTCTGTTGATGACGAGCTCGGCAAGATTCAAAGAGAATTGGTTCTGGTAATTGTCAAAGACCCTTAACCCGGCCTGGCGGTCAGCGGGGTGTTCAAAATCAAGCCCATAGTAACCATCCACAGATCCGCTGATGTTTGTCGAGTTAAACAGTTTCTCGGCCAATGTCGGTTTGCTTGCCGGTGCTGCTGGTGACGCCGTCACGAGCGCAGCCCCAGGAGCGGCCGCAGGCGCCGGTGCAGCCTTCTTCTCTTCCTGGGTCTTTTTCAATTGTTCAATTTGCGCTTTCAGTGAATCCAGTTCCTTCTGGAGTTCTTCAATCTTAGCGGAAGTGCTGGCTTCGGTTGTCGGTGCGGGACTTCCTTTGTCTTCCTGGGCCAGCAGTTGGGGACACCCATTGACTGCAACCAGGAGGAGAACTATTAAGCCCACGGTAGTCCGTGAGAGTTTCATTTCAGCTTCCTTCTCTTGTAATTTGGAATCCCGCCCCAACCAGCACGATTACACTATGGGAGGTGCTATTTTCTGTCCAATCAATAGTTGTGTTGCTTGTGATAAAAATCTTTTGGATAAATATTATTTCTTATGTTGATAACCGGAACAGGTAGACCTCCCATTCATAAACCTGAAGAAGCAGAGCGATATGCCCCGAAAGCGCCTGCTTTCTTACTGAAGAACTGGGCGTCAGTCTTTGAAGGGGCGAAGGCCTTTCTGCCGGGGCGGCTAGTATTTCGGAGCGAATATGGCCAGGAATTCCAAGCCACTTTCTTTTCGGGAGAACTCCAGGGGCGCGGCATTCACGCGCTCGATTGTACGTTTGGCGTGCGGAATTTCCTTGTCCAATTTCCCGAAAAGTTAAACCCGCCACATAGAGGAACAATTGCGAATTCAGATTGAATTGGTTTCACCGCGGGCTTATACTTGCTTCCATCCACGGAATTCATAAGGGGAAGTTGCAGAAGTAAACCGTGACTTGGGGTAATCGCGGATTCCTTCGATGATGACGATGGATACGCTGTCTTCTCGCCGGAGGCTGGTCCGCTTGGGTGTAAATTGACACGTGGGGCTTTCCTCATCCCCTGCCGTGAGGAACCTTTACGTGCCGTAACGGATTTGGAATCCGGGAGGGGCACACCGATGAAATACTCCTTCCTCCGATCAGTATTAATAGCAAGCGCGATTTTGGTTTCCGTTTGGGCCGCAAGTGCAAAGGCCTTGGACCAGGATTCGCATCCCTCGAAGGTCGCCCCCAGCCCTCCTCAGTCCTCAAATTTCATCAGCATTCCAGGTCCCGCACGCTCCTTTTTGCGCATGGCTGCGATAAGCCAGAACGCTTCGACAGATGAAGTCATACCACTGCTGGCACACAACGCGGCCTTAAATGGCTATACATACGCGATGAAGGGCAAGAAGCCCACTCCTACCGAATACCTGAATCTGTTAAAGGAATACGTCAAGCAAGCCCGGGAATTGCAATCTCTAGCAGGCCCGCTGCAGGTTATTCGGATCAGCAGTTGCGACCAGGCGGGCCCACTCCTAAAGGTTCTTGGGTACGAATTGGCGCGGCCCTGCGGTCCGGAAACTTCCATCGAGACATCTGACTCTGG
>JAJXZM010000295.1 GCA_021780055.1 Acidobacteriota bacterium | reverse complement strand
TTCACACGCCGGATCTGGGCCGTTACGAGTGAGAATGGATCGCTTTCCCACTTCTTGAACCCTGCAAAGGTCACCTCAACCGCATACGTTGAAGGCTCCAGTCCGGGGACACGATAATGGCCCGTGCTATCGGTGGTGACAGAGCGCGTGAATGAGGTGTTGCGATTGATCACTTCGATCTTCGCATTCGGAATCACTGCGCCCTTGGTATCGGTCACCACTCCGAGCACTGTGCCCTGGACCGCTTGCGCAAAACATAGTTGCGCCATGCCCATGCCGAGCGAGCACAATAGAAGCAGCAATAAATATTTCCACGCTGTTTTCATCTAGCCTTACCTCCTGTCTTTTTCACCGGGCCAAATCCTTTGTGCGAGTCCGCTGAACTGGCGCCGGAGGTTAATTTCTGACTGTTAATTCCCTGTGCCCGACTATCGACTTGCAACCTTCCGCGTGGAGAGACTCCCCCGCCGAAGAAAAGAAACGAACCCAGTAAGTCTGAAAAGGCTACAGCCCACTTGGAGAGGCGTGCCGTTAACTACCTGACGAACCTGCCGTAGGTGTTTGCCTCCGAACTCCGTAAGGCTGAAGCCTTAATTGAAAGCCCCGTGATCTTCTTCAGAATTTCCACTGTTCGCAGTCCCCACCGAGCGGATAAGAAGGTCTCGCCCAACTGATCGGATGAGGCTGGCATCAAGCAAACCTCTCCGTACACCTGCTTTGACAGATCCCATTGCCGGAACATCTTCCGCAGCGACGACTTTGCGCTAATTGTCCCGAGCTACTGTGACTACCCTGTCAAACCCTTCTATCTGCTATGCCCCGGCTTTTCAGGCAGCCCGATGCCCGTTTCGTTGCCCCTAAAACGGCACTGGAGTCTGGCCGTCCGGATGAAAAGCGTCCTTAATGTATTTAAGGTTCCTGGGAAAGCTCCAATGCACTTCCCGGAAATACGCTTCCAGTTTCTTGCCCTCGTTATTTCGTACTAAGCGGATGATCTCGCGATGCTCGCGTACAGACTTTGCCAGCCAGGTGGCCAATGACCCTCCCTTGACCGGATAGGCGTAAACCTGCCGCCGGATGGAGTCGCAAAGGTTGTGCAACATGCGATTCCCGTACCGGTCGAGGAAGATGCCGTGAAACTCATGGTTCCAGTGTCCGAACTCTGCGAGATCTCCCTTTTCTGCTACCCGACGCATCCGGTTGTTGTACTCCTGCAACCGGTCAAGGTCTTTTGAAGTAATGATTTGCGGAACAGCGCCTGCTGCCGCCCCCTCCAGAATTCCCAAAGTTTCGTAGATTTCCTTGATATCAGCAGCTGTGAGGATACGGACCCGATAGTTATGCCTGCTGTTGCAGACAATAATGCCCTCGTTTTGCAGCCGTAGCAGCCCTTCCCGGACAGGCGTCCGGCCCATGTCCAGCTGCATCGACAAGTCTTTGGCAAGAATCTGCTCGCCAGGCCTCAGCTTGCCCTGGACGATATACCGGCTGAGCGAGTCGTACGCCTTTTCTGCCAGCGATTTCGTCTCTGTGACCCTCGGGGAACTCATCACGTCCTTCAATTCCAGCTGATATATCACAAGCGTTTTGCGACTCTAGCTGATATATCACTGGCATGTCAAGATTTTTTTTCGATTTTTTATGCTTTGTTGGTTTTGCTTTTCAAAAGAACCCGCTCAGGCGGCTTCCCCTGTGGGAGGGTAGCATCCTGCACTCCCGGGATGGCGGAAAGCGAGGCTGTCTCGGGGAACTGAAGCAAGGCGCTGGAGTTGGCGCCTGTACAGGGTACCCCAAAAAACGGTCGGTGGGGCGAGAGATTCAAACGGAAAATCGGTAAATAAAGGATGTGCGCCGTTTGCACCCACTTCATCCAGATGGCAGGACGCGCAGTTGCCGCCGTTTGGGTCAATGATCAGGAATAGGTGCCGGATGGGCGGCAGTGCGGGTTTGGCATGGTGCGCCGATAATGCAAGAACCTGTGTGGCGAAGACCGCAAGGAAAGGGAGGCTCAACCTCCACTAAATTGATAAATCAACCATTGTTTTCTTCTGAGGGACATTTCCTCCGAAGAAAAGCTAATGAAATTAAGGTCCAGGCACAACCCAGATTGCCGCTGCAATCCTCTGCCCAAGTTGCGGCTTCAGCGTTGTCCACTGTGGGTAGAAGCAGGAGATTCTACGTCGCGCCGCCCAGCTCGCCTATCACAGGATCGCTAATGCTGGGCTTGCCCGTCTCCACGCGGCCTGCATAGCGTGCTTCCGCGTCTGAGCCCTCGGCCTTGACCGTGAAATCGTACCATCCGTGGCTGGATTTCAAAGGCAGCACAATCGCGGTTGCTTCGCCGGAAGGGATTTCTCTGCGCGCTGCGTCCATACCGTACCCCTGATCCGTAATCGTGACAGATGAAGACTTCCTCCCGGTGTTACGCAGGTGCACCTGGACGTTGCCTGTTAACCCAGCTGCGTTCTGCTCGTAGGAAGTACGGACCTCCATGCGGCATGGGGAAGTTGAGCGGCCGCTGAAGGCGCGGTAGAAGCCATTGGGTCCATGCACTTCAACGAAGTATTTGTCATCGGCGAACATCGCAAGCGGAAACCGTGGGGCCAGTGTGTCTCCGGCTTTGACGGCGTAGGTAGCTGCCTGCATTTCTTTGCCATTCGCCAGATGGCGCAAGTAAACGTTAAAGGCCGCACCCGCCGCGTCCTGGCCATGTACCTGGGTACCCGCTGTCAAGCGAAGCTCCCAGTGCATACCATCGCTGGTCCGGTTTCCGTCGGCATAAAGTTCGTAAGGCAGCGGACATGCCGGGCGAATGCCTTTTTCCTGATGTGCGGTGTACTCGGAGTGCATCGGCGTGCGGTTGATTTGTGCAATCTGCTCTTCGGTGAGCTTCCGGTAATTCGAGGGAATCTCCTTGTAGCGCGCCTTCTCAATGCCGACGACGTAATGGTCGCGATGCAGGAAGTCGAGATCCGGGTCGTTCGGATCGTACGGGCGGAAGACCGAGGTGAGGTCGCCGGTAACGGTCCGGCGCCAGGTGCTGATGTTAGCTTCGTGCACGGCCTTACCAAATTTGGCCGTCACAAAGCGTTCGAGAAACTGCAGAGTGGAAGTGTGATCGAAAACCTGTGAGTCTACCCATCCCCCGCGCGTCCATGGTGAGGCAACAATCATCGGCACACGAAAGCCCAGGCCGATGGGACCGGTGCGTGTATCCTTCGGCGCAACGCCCATTATCACCTCGTCTTCTTTATACGTGTAGTCGAGACCGGTACCCACTCCGGCCGAGGCTCCGCCGGTTTCCGGACGCCTGGGATCGGCGGCCACAAAGGGTGGCACATGGTCGAAGTAGCCATCGTTTTCATCGTAGGTGAGTATAAAGATCGTCTTCTTCCACACCGCCGGATTGCTCGTGAGGATGTCCATGACCTCCGAGACATACCACACGCCATACCACGGCGAGGTCGGATGGTCGGAGAAGTTTTCTGAAGCGGTCAGCCAGGAGACCGTCGGGAGATTCCCTTCGTTCACGTCCTTGCGGAACTGGTAGAGGACGTCGCCCTTGGGAATTTGCATCGACATCTGCCGACCCTTGTCCTTGAACGGCAACGACGTCAGCGTATGGTAGTCCGGGTCGTCCGCGTTGGTGACAAACGCGGCATGGAACAAAGCTTTCTGTTCCTCGGTGAGTTGGCTGTAGCGTTTCTTTCCGCAGTTGGCGAGAGCGGCTCGAACCCTTCTGATACTGTCCTGTGCTTGCTTGAGTTGCACGTGCATCTGCGCAAGCTCGGCCGGGTCCTCGGCGGTTGCGATCCCGGATGCAAGCTTCTGAGCCTCCTTTGTCCACTCGTCTTTCCAGCGGCTTGCTGCAGCGGCAAAGCCCGCATATGCCTCGATGTTGAAGGCGTTGAAACATTCGAGGGTATTATCTCCGAAGTTCGAGAGCCATGCGTCCTCTTCACCTGTGAGCGGCGAGCGGGTCAATTCATTCTGGTAGGACTTCCAGTGAATGCCGGCCTCCTGCAGGCGTTCGCAGAAGGTCTTCCAAACCAGGCCCCCGTAGTCGATCTGTTCGTTGCGGATGAAAACCTTTGAATCGGTGGTCTGCCGGTCGCGGATGGTCCCGGTCCACAGATAGCAGCGGTTGGGAGATGTGGCGCTCAGCACGGAGCAGTAATTCTGGTCGCATACGGTGAAGGCATCGGCCAGAGCATAGTAAAACGGCAGATCTTCGCGCGTATAGTGCCCCATGGTCATGGGGATATGTGCGTACTTCTCCTCGCCTGAGCGCTTGGCGCTGAGCCATTGATCGTAGCGGCCTTC
>JAJXZM010000030.1 GCA_021780055.1 Acidobacteriota bacterium | reverse complement strand
ACCTGCGCGATCAAGCCCTCCCCCATCCCCACGTGGTGCGGCGGGTGTTGGTCGTTAGGCAACTCCACGTCCGGAAAGTAGCGCGGCTCAATGAACGAATAGGCGGGAAGAGCGCCTTTCTGCGCGTCCGAAACGAACTCTGCAAAATTTTTGAAACGCTCGGCGTGAGACCACAGATCGGACAGCGTTAGCGTCTGCGGAAAATCGTGAAAATAGATTTTCCATTCCTTGCCGGATTCGCTCAGCTTGTTGAAGACGGTGCGCATCAAATATGGAAAGTGTGCTGGCGAATTGTTCTCATATCCCCCCGCCGTGGCGCAATGGAGGAAGAAGCGATTGGGCCAAGTCTGGCAGGGTGCGGAGGCGAACCACTGGTCACAGACTGCGAATTGCTTTGCCAGCGTGCTGATGACCGGAACCTGCTCCGGGGTGTAGTAGTGCATAACGGATTCCTGCAAGTAGCTTGCCGCAGGTCTGTCGGTTTGACGCACGTAGTTGTTGACGAAACCACTCATGGGAGGAACCTGGTTTCCCGGCCTGCCATTGAGTCCGAAGAGCTGCATGTTGATGTCGGTCCAAAGCTCGCCGGGGTCAGGATCTGGAATCGACATGGACTTCACGTCGAGAAGCCCGTTCTTCCATACGCAAACAGGCGCGCCCCCGTGCAACGGGTTGCTTTCAGTTCCGTACAAGCCATCAAAGCTGCCGCTTTTAGGGTAAAGCCCCCCCAGAATGCTGTCAAAGGAACGGTTCTCGAGCATGAGAACAACGACATGCTCAATTTTGTCTGAGAGGGTTCCCATTTTCTTATCCTTTCAGGGGGCTCATCACTGCTGTAATTTCGTTGCCATTGAAGATAGCATCCGTGTCCCGCTCAAACAGAACTTGGCCATGTTTTTAGCCCTGCGCATCGCCGCAGCTAACGGCCATTGCTGGCCAACGTGGGGGGGTCTGCGCCACGGACTGTGAACCGCCCAGGGAATCGTGGAGGCTGTTTGGTTTATGTCATACCGGAACTGCGGGCTGACTGGCAAGTTGCCAATAGTAGTTTGCCTCAGATGTGCGGTACTAGGCCTTATGTGAAGATTCGCATAAGGCCATTTCAGGCCCTTCGATAACCGAAGGCGCTGCGTAGCCGGCTTTGATTGACGCTAAAGAGGCAAATCAGCCTGCCCTGTCATACCACCCGGCCGCAGCCCGCTGGCTCGCACGCCCAGGAGTCGCAACCGCCGATTCATTGCCACGCGCTTGAGGCAAACCCCCGCCGCGCGGCGGATGACTGCCGGATCCGCCGTGGGGGTGGGAAGCGACAGATCACGCGTCACGGTACGGAAGTCGTCGAACCTCAGCTTGATCCCGATCGTGCGGCTTGAATATCCCTGGCGTCGGAGGTCCCCAGCCACGCGTGCGCAGAGTTGAGTGAAGATCTCCGACAACGCTTCGCGGTCGAGGCGCGGATGCAGATCGCGCTCGAAGGTGGTTTCCCGGCTGATGGATTTTGGTTCCGAGTGCGTGACCACGGGCCGATCATCCACGCCATGGGCCGCGTCGTTCAGCCAGGCACCGTAGGTGGCGCCGAAGTGGTGCTGCAGCAACGCCACATCTGCTCTGGCCAAATCGGCAATAGTGGAAATACCCAGCCCGGCCAGCTTCTCGGTGGCCTTGGGGCCGATGCCATTGACCTTCTTCACAGGCAGGGGCCAGATGCGCACGGGTACATCCTCCATTTGCAGGATGGTGAGACCCCTGGGCTTGTCCAGGTCCGAGCATATCTTGGACAGCAGCTTGTTGGGGGTGATACCGATCGAGCAGCTCAGGCCCGTTGCATCGTGCACGGCCTCCTGGAGGCGCCGGCCCAGTGAGTGGCTGTCGTCTGGCAGGTCGGTGAGATCAATGTAGATCTCGTCTATCCCGCGGTTCTCTATCTGCGGCGCAATCTCCGCCACGGCCGCCTTGAACTTAGCCGAGTAGTACCGGTAGGCGTCGAAGTCCGCCGGCAGCAGAACGGCATCGGGCGCCAGTTGCGCGGCCTTCATGAGCCCCATGCCGGAAGAGACACCCAAGGCGCGGGCTTCGTAGGTGCAGGTCGTGATCACGCCGCGGCCGGCGTAGGCGCGCAGGCGGGCGAAGCGATCCAGACCCGAGGTGTCTGACTCGGGCTGCGGCACACGGCGTCCGCCGATGACGACCGGCAGGCCGCGCAGCTCAGGGTAGCGCAGCAACTCCACGGACGCATAGAACGCGTCCATATCCAGGTGGGCGATGCGTCGAGGTGGTGACAGACTTGACCTGCGGATTTGCGGATTGTTCTTCGCCGCTATCGGCGGTGTTTCCGGAACGAGCCGATCACGACCCCCAATATTTCCAGGCTCGTGCTTGGATAGATCGGAGCATAGTCGGGATTTGCCGCTTCGAGGAAAAATTCCCCTTTGCGTCCAAGGCGCAAATACTTCACGGTCAGCTCCCCATCCACAATGGCCACCACCATGTCCCCCGGCTTGGTGGGTGAGTTGCGCTCAACTACCACCAGGTCGCCTTCGAGGAGCCCTGCCCCAATCATGGAGTCTCCGCGCACACGGCACAGCACCGTACGATTAGGATCCTGGATCAGGTAGTCGTCGATTGTCAGGAATTCGCTGTTGTCTTGGCTTTCCGGTTCCGGCTGGCCGGCACGGACCGAGCCGATGACCTGGCGCTCGAAGAACTTGGCCGTGGGGGCGATGCGTCCGTCCACCCGTTCCAGGTATCCGGCCTCAACCAATCGGCCGACGAGGGCGAACACGCTGCTGGTGCTGTTGAGCCCCACCACGTCGCAGAGCTTGGCCATCGCGGGAAAGGCGTGATGGCGTTTCCAGTAGCTTCGCAGGGCCTCCAGCTGTTCCGTCGACATATCCAAACGACCGAATGTTTATTCGATAATCAGAATACGCCAATTAGGTGTTGGCATCAATCAGCCACGCCCCAGGAAAAATCTCGCCTTAGTTTGCGGAAAATCGGAAAAGTCTCAGCTTAGGCTGCGAAATTTGGCCAAAACCAGTTTGCGAGACTTCCTGTAACCATATGATTAATATATGAACACGGGTCTACGCTTAGATTGCGGACGACAGTTGTCGTCCGCAGCCTAAGCTGAGACTTTCGCAGCCTAAGCCGAGACCGCACTCCCAGGAATGGGGCGGCTTTCAAGACATTTTAGCCAAAAACCCGCATGAACTCTTGTTCCTGGGATGATTGCCGCAGCTCTCCCAAAATTTATTCTAGCGGCCTCAACTTACGATTTGACCGTACTCTCGAACAACCCCTACTACGGCAACACAGACGCCGATCAAACCGTCAGGCAGCGACGCTATTAAGCCATGGGGTACCGTATGGCGAGCAACAATGCGCTTCTTGACCTCGCAAGTCCGGTAGCGCGCGGGAGCCAGCTTTTCTATGGCAGACTGTTTAGCGTATCTCGCGGTCCAATCCCCAGAATCGCCTGACTGGTGCACAGTGGTACGCCAGCAATGCTGCATTCGCCGAGTGACGCATACATGGCATATAGGGCCGTACCTGTTGCGCGGATCAGATTACCCAATCTGCGCGCGTTGCCTTACCCAGACCCGCGATTTCTCGAGTGCTGGAGGGAGGCGATAATTTTTTCCCGATCCGGGCGAGGATCTGAATTCGGGCACGTTGGGTAAGAACAGTCGCGCAGACAACAGGATGCAGCCACCGCGGGGAAAGGGAAAGGGGTTCGCCCACTCCCAATCGGTGCGGAACCGGGTCATGTGCTCGGTGACCTCACAGCCGGCCTGCGCTCGCGTGGCAAAATCCGACCGCAAGGTCTGACAAAATGGGTTCCGACCCTGTCGCAACGCGCAAGCCAGACACACGACGACAGGAACAATGGACTTATGCAGCCACAGCTCTAAACTTGCAGCTACCATGTTGCCAATCATTCATTCATGCCTGACGAGCCTGCCGGCAGCCTCGGTCTGCGCATAAGCTTTTTCCCTGACCGCGTAGCCTTGACGCATGCCGTGGCGACCCTTGCCGACGAGAGCTGCGCCCGGGTGTCCCTATCGCTTCCGCTGCGTGCCAACCTCAACGCGGTGGAGAATATCGCCCTGATCCAGCTATATCGGAAACAAGCCGACATGCAGGGAGCCGAGGATCGCGCCCTGGAACTTCTGCAGCGCCTGGGCGCGAGCACCCTGGGCCTCAAGCGGGAGTCTGACATGACGATGAGCGAACGCTTCATCGTGCTGCTGGCCCGTGCGCTCGTGCTGCAGCGCTCGCGCCTAGTTATCGATCAGCCGGGAGCACTGCTTTACGATGAACCCTAT
>JAJXZM010000321.1 GCA_021780055.1 Acidobacteriota bacterium | reverse complement strand
TGAAATCGAAAGAGAAAAAAGTCGGGAACCGATTGCTGTTGGGCGTGCCTACATAATTTTGGAGTTCGTTTAGCTTTGACCACGGAAAGCCTGTGTGCAGGTCAATGATAGGGGCAAAAACGACCTTCGCGGGAAGATGAAAAATTCCCCAGGAAATCATGCGGTCCGGCACGTCAGCATTCAGTGCGGCGTAAGCATCGGGGCGGATGATCGGGTCTTCAAAGGGAACGTAGATGTGCGAAAGCGAATTCAGGTCGCCGAAGGTCCTGCTGTGCACATAGGAGGTGTTCAGCTCATTGCCCCTGTCGTCGCGGTAGCTGACCATGGTTTCAAATTCGTGATAGCGCGCAGCACCGCGATTGGAAAGCAGCATCGTGGCGGTAGTGGGAGAAGTCAGTTCCGGGCTAACCACAAAGTCCTTGTACGTGCTGCTGCCGAGATAGCTGGCCCGGAAAGCAATGTGGGTTGTGAGTTGGCGATCAAACTCCGCTCTCCACGTCAGGTTGTAAGGCGTAGCGTCAAGGTCCGAGCAATCAAGGACAATCCGCAGCCCCGTCCGGGTTCGCGTGGCACACTGGTTGATGTAGGTAATCGGACTCCCCAGCATATTTCCCAGCGAATCAAACTGGGTAACTACCCGTGTGGGGTTGCCGTTAAAATCCGCAGCCAGGAGAGGGATGCGCGATTTGAAAATTCCGACCCCAGCCCGGATGATCGTCCGGCCATTCTTGTCGGGCGTGAACACAACTCCCATGCGAGGCTCAAAAGTGATGGGATCGCCTACAGCCTGCCCGTAGTAACGAAATCCAAAGTCCACTGCGGCGCGGTCATTGAACATCCAGTGGTCGCCCAGGTAGGCGGCGCCTTCAGCATTGCTTGTAGAAAGGAGCGCGGGAGCCTGTGTATTGGGAACGCCGCCGGGCCCCAGATAATCAATCTGCTCGGCCACACTCCCATCCTGGCGGGTTACAAGGACACGCTGCGATTGGCTCGTCCCGCTATAAGAACGGTAGATGAAATCTCCGCCAATTTCGGATCGGTGTCTTCCAAGCCAGTTCCAGTTGGGAAATCGGTAATTCAGGTTACCCTCTTCCTGGTCGCTATTTCTTTTCCAGGCGTTGAAGTAGTTGCCGCCGTAACCGTTTGGGGTTACCAGCATGTCTTCGGGCCCCTGTCCGTGCGAATTGGCGTCAAATTCGGTGAACTTGAAGAGGCTGCTCAGGATCCCACCCGATTTAACCTGGTAACTGTCATTGCCCTGCAACGAGAAACCACGTTCGGAAAGGTTCGCGGACGCTGGTTGCTGAATCAGGGAATTGATATTGGCGTATTCCTGCTTTCTCGGGAATAACTGAAAATTGAACGAAGCGATATGCCGCGGCGAGAAAACGTATTGAAGCGTAGTGAAGGAATTGTACCCTTCTTTCTTCGTTTCATTGTGCGGCCAGGGCAACCCGCGGACGGGAATCTTCAGCATGTCGTAAAGGAACGACTCGGAAAAATTCAAATGGTCTTTCACGATGGGACCCGTAAAGCTCAGGCGAGGTTCCCAGTCGTTAACACCGACCAGTTGGCCGCCCCGGCCTCGAAAGCCAGGGAAAAAATCATTAAGGTCCCAGCCCCATTTGTAGGAAGGCGCCTTGGTTTCAATTGTGGTCAGCCCGCCTGAAAAGCCTCCGTACTGTGCGTCAAACGGCGCCTTGTAAACGTTCAGCGACTGAATGGCGTCAATTGACAGGTCTATGTCAAAACTCCCTGTGACGGGGTCAACAGCCTGCGCGCCATCCACCAGCAGCATGCCCTGGTTTTCCACCGTACCTTTAATGCTGATTTTCCCGCTCGGAGACCGGATCACGCCGGGAACCAGTGGCAGAAACGCCTTGAATTTCTGCTCGGCGATGGGCAGCGTGGTGAGCTCCTGTGAACTGAGCGAAGTAGGCGGTGCTGAGCTTTGCTGTGCCACGGTCCCAGCCTGCGCCCGAACCTCAACCTTCTGAACCAACCTTTTTAGTGTCGGCATGACGGCGTGAATATAGGCCGCCAATCCGGAACTTATGGCCAGGTCAGTCTTGACGTAAGTCTCGTAACCCAGTGCCGTGCAGGTCAGGACGTACTTGCCGGGCACCAGCCCCGTGATGCTGAAGCCGCCTTTGGAGCCCGTAGTAACCGATATGCCGTGAGAAGGCAGCAAGCCGCCCTGGAGTGTACAAACGACTCCAGAAATCGGGATTTTATTCTCGTTTACAGTTTCGCCCTTTAACTCCTGTGTTTGCTGGGGAACTGCCGCATAAGACAGACTGCTATAGAAGAAAGCGAGGTTGAGAATACCTGCAAAAACCAGAACAAAGATTTGCTTAAGCTGCTTGGCGCGCAGCGTGTCAGTCTGCAACAAATGTTACCTGCCCTTTCAGATATCCAGCCGAGGCTCAGTAATTATCGTGGCGAACCAGCATTCGAGGCGTGCTGGTGCTTTGCGCTCAATAACTTAAAGAGCACAAAATATTAAGTATACCCGCTCCAGCCGTCGCCTGCCTAGCCCATCCTGCCGGAAGCAAAACCTGCAAATCTGTTGGATACACCAAAGGGCTGCTACGTTACGAGGTTCGTTGTTGCAAAGGACTTGCAGGGTGTTATTCCTTCGCGCGCAGCGGCCCACTTTTTGATAGAATGGCCGTCGTCCCATGAAACGCTTTCATGGGACCTGCATTCATCCGTCGCTTCAGGTTTTCGGTAAGGGAGAGACTTTGCGCGCTTCCCGCTGCATATTCCTGGCCGCATTGTTGGCATGCTTGGCCGCTGTGGTGTCACCGCTTTCCGCGCAAACCTACCAGTCGAATATCGAACATCCCATTGTGCAGTACAAGATGTCGGCCACTTTGGATCCCGCCACCAAAACCATCAAAGGCCATTATGTTCTGACCTGGTGGAACCACACCGATGATTCGATCCCCGATCTATACTTCCACCTTTATCTGAACGCTTTTAAGAATCTGGACAGCACTTTCATGCGACAGGATCCCATTGCCCGTGAGCATGATTCGCTGACCGACTGGCTCACCATTCCGGGCAAGGACAAATGGGGTTGGGAACAGATCGACAAGATTCAGATTGTGAATGGCGCTGACCTGACTCCGCTGATAACCTACGCGCACCCTGATGACAACAATGCCGACGACCGGACCGTTGTCCACATTCAGTTGCCACAGCCGATTCCAGCTAAGGGAAGCATTGAGCTTTCAGTTGATTTCACATCAAAGCTCCCCAGGGTTTTCGCGCGGTCGGGCTATGACGGAAATTATTATCTGGTCGCACAGTGGTTTCCCAAGATCGGCGTCTATGAAGGCCCCTGCGAGCGTGGCCGCACTACGGGGGGCTGGAACTGCCACCAGTATCACCGCTACACCGAGTACTATGCCGACTACGGCACTTACGACGTTGACCTGACCGTTCCCTCGCGTTTTGTCGTTGGCGCCACGGGCTACGAACGTTCTGCCACAAAGAACCCCAACGGTACAACTACCTACAATTTTTACCAGCAGGACGTCCACGATTTTGTCTGGACCGCCGACCCGGATTTCATCAAGATTACCCGCACCTTTGATTGGGGGAAGGAGGTCCGTGGTGACGAGGTCACCAAGTGGGGCGCCATTCTAGGGCTTCCGGCCGCGGACATGGCGCTGCGCAACGTTTCGGTGAACCTTCTGCTGTTGCCAAACCACCGGAACGTTGAAGAACGTTATTTCCGGGCCATCTTCAACGGTCTGAAGTATTACGGCTTATGGTACGGAGCCTACCCTTATGACACGCTGACCGTTGTCGATCCGCCTCGAGGCTCTTACACATCGGGGATGGAGTATCCGACGTTTTTCGTCGCCGGGACCTATTTCTGGCCGGGCGAACATGAGTTTGACCCGGAGGAAGTAACGATTCACGAATTCGGCCACCAGTTCTGGTATGGTCTGGTGGGCAATAACGAGTTTGAAGAGCCGTGGCTCGATGAGGGCTTTGTGACTTACTCAACGGCCAAAGTCCTCCAAACGGCTTACGGCAATCCGTGTTCGTACGAGCATGTTCTGGGCATTCCGATCCAGGCTTTTACCTGGCTGCGGGTTCCGGTGCCGAAATTTCCATTTGATGGGGTAGGCTCCGTGCCGGTCGGCCCGTTTTTCTCCTGCGTTAAACTGCCGGAACTGACCTCGGGACGCGGCGTTTACCTTCAGCATGCAACCGATGATGACCTGGTTCGAAACGGCTGGCAATACCGCACACGCATGAGCTACGTGGTGAATTCCTACCAGCGCCCCGGCCTGAATCTCGACACGCTAGAGCG
>JAJXZM010000474.1 GCA_021780055.1 Acidobacteriota bacterium | reverse complement strand
TCCATCTCGCGAGCACGAACAGATCGTCGACGGAATGATTCCTTCAAAGCAGGAGGCAATGTTTTCAAGCGGAACGGTCAGGGGTGAGGGTTCGCTCATAAGGGTGCTCCGGCGTCCGGCCCGGGAGTCTGGTCAAATATCTGCTCGGGAACAAATCGAAGTTTTATAAGAACCGGCGAAGTTTCAAGTTCCCTCTTCCAGAAGGTCTCGGAACGCTGGTGCGGAAATCCGATGCGCTTGTTCAGGCGGCCAAACGCTTCGCGATGCCTTTCCACCGCAGCCAGGTCCATGCGGCTAGGGTCTGCCGTCGCAATGCATTGCCCCTTCAGTTGAACGGTCTTGTAGCTGGTGGGTAGCGAGCAGCAGACCGTCATCTGCCCGTTGCCCGCCAGATTGTCGAGGGTTTTGTGGCTGGTGGCGAGTGGAACGCAAAGGGTAATGCTCTTCCGATCTTTGGAAACCGACAGGCCCCACGCTCGTGTGATCTCGGGGAAAAGGTCGGCATCGCGCGAGCCCACGACAATCGAAACGCCGCTTTCCAGAAAAGGCTTCAGCTCGCGGCGGATCAGAACCGGAGGTTCAGAGGATTTCTTGTTCGCCTTCACGCAACCTCACGCCTCCATACCCCGAAGTGCGCTTCATTTAAGAAATATTTAGCAAACCCGTAGGAATCATTTAGGAACGCCCCGAAATAGTTTCGCATATCCTCGAACTGTCCGGAACCAAATTCTGCAATCGCCAAAAGGAGGCGTCAACATGATATCAATTCAGGAGCAAGTCAAGTTTGTACCCAGGGGGAAAGGCCGGGCCTATTGGGGTCCGGGAAACCAGCTCACGTTCCTCGCTACAGGCGAGGAAACCGGCGGAGCATTCTTCATGGCAGAGGGAGTGGTGCTGCCGGGAGGCGGTCCTCCGCCGCACATTCACAGCCGCGAAGACGAGTCATTTTACCTGTTGGAAGGGACACTGACCGTTCAGGTCGGGGACAAGACATTGCAGGCTTCGGCAGGGGATTTTGTTTATTTGCCGCGCGGCATTGCGCATGCCTTCCGGAACACGGGGAAAGAGAACGCGAGGATGTTGGTGACGGCCACGCCGGCCGGATTGGAGAAGTATTTTGAGGAAACTTTCGACCCCGCCGTGGAAGGTGCAGTGCCCCCGCTCCTCACCGAAGCATTGATCAAGAGGGCGAAGGCGGCCGCTCCCAAATATGGCCTGGAGTTGCTTCTGCCAGCCAAAAAGGCAGGAACGGTCTGAGTGTCATCTTTTTCTGCTGCAAGGGCCGAAGGGGGACCGAGAATCAAGGGGGGGGCGGATCCAATGTGGGCGGCGCCACAGAACAGGCCAGGCCGCCTGTTTGGGGAATGTGGCAGAGGCAGGTTCACATATCGCGCTTCTTAACGAGGGAGGAGACAAGGGGAACAGTGAACCTCACAAAAAGGAACCTGTCCTCTCTAGCAGCTTTGTCCTGCTAAACCCACCGACTGCAAAATGGTTCCCCCGGCCCGCGCAGGTGAAATATACTATTGGACGTTTTGAACAAGAACAGCACGCTGTTACAACTGAAGAACGGACTGATCGTTTCCTGCCAGCCGCGATTGAAGTCTGCGCTTGACCAGGCCAGGTTCGTCGCCGCAATGGCCTCCGTCGCCGAGGAACAGGGAGCGGTTGCCGTGCGCATCCGGGGCGTCCGCGACATTCGGGCGGTCCGCCGCGCGGTGCGCATCCCCGTGCTAGGCATTGAGAAGATAAACGACCCCGTATCCGAAGTCTACATAACGCCGACGCTCGAATCTGTCCGGCGCGTTTATCGCGCTGGAGCGCAGATCATCGCCATGGACGCAACCGAGCGCGCCCGCCCGCGGCGCCAGCAACTGGCCGATATCGTCGCAGCCGCCAAGGGCAACTTCGACGTGCTTCTTATGGCTGATGTGGCAACCCTCCGGGAGGGAGTGAACGCGGCAAAGCTGGGATTTGACATGATCGGCACGACTCTCTGCGGCTACACAAAAGAAACTGAACACTGCAAAGGCCCGGCGTTCCAACTTGCCCGGCAGCTTGTGCGTGAGATTGATGTTCCCGTCATCCTCGAAGGGCACGTACACGAACCCGATCATGTCCGCAAAGCTTTTGACCTGGGCGTTCACGCGGTCGTGGTGGGAACGGCCATCACCGATTTTGAATGGCTCTCCCGGCGCTTTATTGCGGCCTGTCCCAAAGCCAGAGCCTGAAGGGCCGAAGAGCAGTTTCTACGCGCCGTTTCTCAAAAGCGCGGCACGTTTAACCATAGAAAAAGGATAATGAGGTCATGAAGCTTTTTCTCGGAGTAGATGGCGGCCAGACGGCCACCAAAACAGTCGTCGCCGATGAACAGGGTACGATTGTCGCACAGTCAAGCGGCGGCCCCAGCAACCACACGGAGGAACCCGGAGGTCCTGAGCGCCTGGAGCGTGTGGTCCTTGCGACCATCCGCGACGCGCTGGCCCAGCTTCAGATCTCCAATCCCGAGGAGCATACCTTCGCAGCCGCTTGCTTCGGCATGACCGGCGAAACCGACATCAAGACACAGATTCTCAAGAGAATTGTCCGCACCGAGCATTTGAAGGTTGTTCATGATTCCGTCAACGCGCTGGCGGGAGCAACGGCCGGCCAGCCGGGCATCATCGTGATCGGTGGTACCGGGTCCGTGGCCCGTGGCGCGAACTTGCGGGGTGAAGAAGCGCGAGTGGGTGGTTGGGGCCACCTGTTTGGGGACGAAGGCAGTGCCTACTGGATTGGCCGCGCGGCTGTCCGCGCCACGCTTGCGGAATATGACCGCATGGCTCCCAAGACGCTCCTGACGCCCATGCTGTTTGAGCGTCTCTCCGTCACGTCACCGTATCAATTGACGGAGAAGTATTATGCCGGGACGCTTTCGCGCGAACACCTGGCGGGGCTATCGGTCTGGGTGAATGAAGCTGCACAGCAGGGCGACAATGTGGCCCGTGAAATCCTGCGGGAGGCCGGACGTGACCTCGCGCGCCTTGCGCAGGCTGTCATCGCCCTTGTTTTTCCCCGGTCCGATCTTGCTGCTCAGAGATCGTCGGAACTCAAGTTCCTCGTTTGCCACGCCGGGGGAGCATTTCAAAGCGAGTTTGTCCTGAAGAGTTTCACCGATTGCGTATGTGAAGGGGACCGCCGGGCCGAAGTGCGCCCGGCCATGCTGCCGCCGGTCCTGGGCTCCCTGCTGCTGGCCTTTCGGGACGCCGGAGTCGCACTGCCTCCCTATGCAGCGCGCAGTTGGGCTGAATCTATCGCTTAAATCTATATAGACGCGTACAATTTGCCACTCACCAGGAAAGGTGCAAATTGTTCAGCGAAAGTGAACAGAGGTTTATGACCCACTCGCGTCAATCAGAGACGGAAGCAGCTCCGGGTCCGAATGAAATGGGACGTCACCGGTTTCTGACGAGTGCCACGGCAATCGTACTGTGCATTGCCGCCGCCAGCTTCTTGGCCCACATGCTGACCGCCGGCCGCTACGGCTACTTCCGCGATGAACTCTATTACCTCGCCTGCGCGCGCCATCTTGCGTCCGGTTACGTCGATCAACCTCCAATGATTGCGCTCGCCGCGTGGCTTACGGTTCACACGATCGGCACTTCGCTCCAAGCCCTGCGCCTTCTTCCCTCGCTGGCAGGAGCCGCCACCATCTGGCTGACTGCAATGATCGCGCGAGAACTGGGAGGCGGCCGTTTCGCCCAAAGCCTTGCCGCCTTGAGCACAGCACTGGCAGCGGTGTTCGCAATCAATGCCCATCTGCTGACCATGAACGTGTTTGAACCGCTGCTCTGGATGGGATGCGCCTGCGTTGTGGTCCGCATTGTCAAAACAGGAAATCAGAAATTGTGGTTGTGGTTCGGGGTACTGGCCGGACTCGGACTTGAAAATAAATACTCGATGGCCTTTTTCGGATTTGCAATCGTCGTGGGGCTGCTGCTGGCGCGCGAGCGCAAAGCTTTCCGTTCACCCTGGATCTGGCTCGGCGGGGCGATTGCCCTGGCAATCTTTCTCCCCAACCTGATCTGGAACATCCAGCACCACTGGCCGTTTCTCGAGTTGATGCACAACATTCGGGCCAGCGGTCGGGACATCGTGCGGGGGCCTCTGGCGTTCATGGGCGACCAGATCTTCATGATGTCGCCGCTCAATTTCCCTATCTGGATGGCAGGCCTTTTATTCCTCTTCTTTGGACACGATGGCAAACGCTTTCGAGTGCTGGGCTGGACCTTTCTTGCCCTTCTGGCGACGATGATGATTCTGCATGGGAAGGACTACTACTCAGCGCCTGC
>JAJXZM010000099.1 GCA_021780055.1 Acidobacteriota bacterium | reverse complement strand
ATCTCTTGCTGTGGGAAAGCGGGAAGTGCCTTTGTTTTCCGTCTTTTCCATAGCCTTTCTCGTTTCTTCGCCCTGCTGGTTCGGTTCCGCTACCGCATCGTTGCAAGCGTTCTGCCCACTACAAAGCTGGAATCCTCTCAATTCCCGTCACAATAGCATAACGCAATCTCGACTTGACGCGGGCGTCAAGGTATTGAAAATCCAGATCTTCACTGGTGACGCACGTTGCCCAACCGTTCAAAGCGATTCACCCGAAAATGAACGGCTCAAACGAATCCCGGTCTGCACATTCGGTCTGAGCGACTTCTCGACCGGCCCAGTCGAGGATGAGGCTTCGCCCATCAAAATGTAATTCCTCGAATCGGTAAGGGTCTACGGTCGCTACCGGCGGCCCACCTTTAGGCAATCGATCTCTAAGATTCTTGCTCAGCAACGCAGCGCAAGCCATGTTCGAATCCTTCTTTACGCGTGTGCTCTTAGCCTAGCAGCGCTCTCTCCCCTCCCGACACCCCACGGTGCGAGAAGGACATTTCGCATTTGTGGGAGGGGACCGCCGTTGTCATGCAAAAAGCGTCCCAGGGGCCGAATTCGACGGAAAATGCGGACAACGCGGACAAAGCGGAGGCCGTCCAACTTTCCTATTTTCTATGATTTGCGATTGGAATGAGAAAGATACAGGAAGCTGTGGCGGAGAGGGAGGGATTCGAACCCCCGATAGCCTTTCGACTATGCCTGATTTCGAGTCAGGTGCATTCAACCGGGCTCTGCCACCTCTCCGCTTTATTTACAACAAGATACGCCCCTGTGGAAAAGTATTCTCAGTGCCTGCGTCAGTTCTGGTGTCAGTTCGGACACCCTTCTGCGACGCGTTCGCGTAGAACGCATCCGCAACACTGTTGGCGATCTGAATAGCACCAGGCATGAGATGAGCATATCGCATCGTCATCTGGATCGTCGAATGGCCGACGTAGTTGGCGACGGCGGCCAAAGGCAAGCCTCCCATCACCCACCGGCTGCAGGCCGTGTGGCGGTTGTCGTGCCAGGTGTAATAGCAGATGCCCGCCTAGGCAAGCATCGGTTTGAACCGATAGTCCACGTCGGTCATCGCTGAGCCCTCGGTGTTCATGCAGAGCCTGGCGCCTCTCTTCTTGTCCTTTGCCAGCTGCGCGTAAGTCGCTGCTCCCACCTTGCCCAAGGGCGTATGTCGGAGTCTGGGCTTGTTGCGGTCCTTCTTCTGATGCACGGTCAACATATCGGTCCCGGGGTCGATATCACCGGCCTGGCTCCGAAACTGCTCGGATTGACGCATTCCGCTTGTGACCGAAAGCCGGAAGATGGGAACGTAGGAAGGAAATTTCGCCTCGATGGCTAGAACCAGCCGGTTCTCCTCTTCCAGGGTCAGATAACGCAGCTTGCGCGAGGTGTCCGGTCGAGTTTCATCCAGCAAGCCATTCACGCCTTGGTCCAAATAGCTCTGCCACCACTTGCCACCGCCCGAAGCGTCACACTCAACTGCTGCGCGTAACTCGTGTTGCTCAATCCATCGGCAGGAAGCAAGATGACGCGGGTCCGAGGTCAAGTGCCTGCGCAGTCTTCGCCCCTCTTGGTTCAAGCCTGCAACTGCGCTTGATCTTCAGGTCCGCCCATAACGGAAAAAGCGGTCGCCCCATCGGAGTTTCTCCCACTCAATCCGATGAAGCGGCCCGCTAATGTTATTCAACTTACTGCAGAGACAGGATGCTAGAACAGGTTCCAGAGCGACTGGTTGTAGACCTCATGGTGGTACTGCACCTCGGAGCCCTTGACGAACGTGCCCAAGGCCCGTGGGCAGCGGTCAGCGGAGGCCTGCTTCAGGTCAGCAAACCGGCCCTGCACATCGGAGCCAATGATATTGGCGATCCAGTTCGACGCTTTGAAGTCGTCGATCGCCTGCTGGATGTGATCCGGCAGGTAGCGCTGCGCCTGGCGCAGGTTGTCAATCGATGCCTTGCTACCGTCAATGCCCGTCTTGAATATCGAGAAAAGTGTCAGGTAAGGGTTGGCATCGGGAGCCACCGACCGCACCTCAACACGCATCGACTTCGAATTGCCAATGGGAACACGGACCATCGAGCCGCGGTCGGTTGCCGAGGCCTTGATCTGGTTCGGAGCCTCAAAGTGCGGATCCAGACGGCGATAGGCGTTCACGCTTGGATTCAGGATGAGGCAGATGTCGAGTGCGTGGCTGAGTATGCGGTCAATGAAGTCCCAGCCAAAGGACGAAAGCTGCTCCTGTCCCTTCTCGTCCCAGAACAGGTTCGTCTTGGCCTTTGAGATGGAGACGTTGGTATGCATACCGCTGCCGTTCACGCCCACCACCGGCTTGGGCAGGAAGCTGGCCGTGTAGCCCATGTTGTTGGCGATCTGGCGGGTGAGCAGCTTGTAGAGCTGAATCTGGTCGGCCGCAGCTACCACTTCGCCGTAGCCGTAATTTATTTCAAACTGGCTGGGTGCGACTTCCGGATGGTCCTTCTCGTTCTGGAAGCCCATGGCGCGCTGAACTTCAGCTGCGGTGTCAATGAACTGGCGCAGCGGGTCCAGAGGTAGAACGTGATAATAGCCGCCCGTATTGATGAACTCGAATTTGCCTGTCTCGTGGAACTTCCGCTCTGCATCTCGGCCTGCGAACAGGAATCCTTCAATCTCATTGGCTGCGTTCAGCGTGTAACCCTTCTCCTTGAAGAGAGTGTCGGAGTAGTTCTTGAGCACTCCGCGAAGGTCGCCGGAATAGGGCGTTCCGTCCTTGTCGATCACCGTGCCGAAGACCAGCACCTTGCCGTTGCCAAAGACATCGGCCGGTACCCAGTAGAAAGCGCTCCAGTCGATACCGAGCCGCAGGTCGCTTTCCTTCTGTGCGGTGAATCCGCGGATGGAGGAACCGTCAAACGTGAGGTTCTCATAGGCGCCGAGCAGAAATTTCTTGTCGTAGTCGAGCAGGTGCAGGCGGCCTTCCAGGTCGCTGAACAGCACTGTCACGGCCTTGATCCGCTTCTCGTCGGTGAGGTATTTGAGCCGCTTTTCGCGGATTTCATCGATCGGCAACCGGTTGGAGCGGTCGGCCTTGGCTTGCAGATTCAGCTCTTCAAGCTCGTCATAAGGAAGAGCAAGAAAGTTCCGGTACTCAATAGACATGTGTCTCCTTCTGGACGATAAAGGGAATGAGAATTCAAGACCAGTTTAGAGTTCCAGACATAAGGAACCCGTGAAGATTTCGTGAGGGGGCCGGTTTACCGGTGACGTGCAACCAGCACCATCAATAACAGGATAACAACAGGGATCAGGGCGAGCGCGGAATAATACAGAATCCTGCGCGGCAATAGCGCCCTGCGCTTGCGCCAGTCGCGCAATTCGGGACGCTCTTCGATGCCCACCCGGTCGAGATGCTGCAAATCCCATGCAAAATCACGCGCCCGGGTATAGCGGTTCTTGGGGTCGCGTTCCAGCGCGCGGTAAAGCACCTCCTGGAGCTGGGGCGAGATGGCGGGGTTCACGACTGCAGGCGGTGTGGGATGGTTCAGGAGCCGGTCGTTCATTACCTCCATCGGGGAAGAACCGGAGAAGGGGATCTTCCCGGTCAGCATCTCGTAAAGAATGACCCCCATGGCATACAGATCAGAGCGCCCGTCGCCGCGCTTTCCCTTCACTTGCTCCGGAGAGATGTAGTTCGCTGTACCGAGGGTTGCGGTGAAGTTGGCATAGGTGAGCCGCCGTGCCGAGGCGTCGCCTGCAATGCCGAAATCCATGAGCTTGATGTTGTCCTCTGAGTCCACCATGATGTTTTCCGGCTTCAGGTCTCGGTGCACAACCCCGTTGTCATGGATGTATTCGAGTGCTTCGAGTACGGATATCGCGATGCGGAGCGCACGGTCCTGTAAAATCCTGCCTTCGTCCAGAATCTGGCGCAGCAGGCGGCCCTCGCACCACTCCATCACCATGTAGACGCGCGAGCGCTTCTCACCGCCATAGACGCGCATGACCTTGGGGTTGTTGAGACGCTCGCCGATACCTGCCTCGCGCTGAAAGCGGTCAAAGAGGATCGGGTCGGCCTCCATATCGGGATGCGGTATCTTCAGCGCCACTACGCGGTTGTCGCGCACGTCCACGGCGCGGAAGATGGACGCCATTCCACTGCGCGCCACGGGCGCTTCAATGCGGTACGAGTCGATTTGCGTGCCCGCCTCTATGCTGTCAAGAAAACCCATTGTGGGTCAGGCTCCATGGAAGTGGTTGTCTTTACTTTACCGGGAAGTGCTTCTTAAGTCGCATCGGTTCAGCAAGTTTTTTTACATGGGATTC
>JAJXZM010000143.1 GCA_021780055.1 Acidobacteriota bacterium | reverse complement strand
GAAAACCAGTCGAGTAACACTCCACGTGCTCGCGGGAAAGGCCGCCAAGCAGTTCATAAACCGGAACGCCCAGCGCCTTGCCCTTGATGTCCCAAAGCGCCAGGTCAATGGCCCCAATGGCATCCAGTTTTTCACGCCCTGCAGGGTAAAAGTAACCACGAAACATCATCTGCCACAGGTGCTCAATTCGGGCGGGATCTTCGCCGATGAGCATGGAAGCACACTGCTTGACCGTGTCCGGCGATCCGCCCTCACCCACACCCGTAATGCCCTGGTCCGTTTCCAGGGTCACGATATGGAAACTCTGATTGAAGGCAGGTGGAGACTGTGGGTTGTGATAGAAGCGAATGCGCGTAATCTTCATCCCCGAACTCTTTGCCGATGAATCGGACGACGGAGCAGGAGCAACGCCGTCTGTTCCAGGTAATGCGCCTGCAACACCTCTGCCCGCCACTGCGGCCGCTCCTCCGAGCCCTGCTGCATGAAGAAAAGTTCGACGTTTCATCATTTCTCCTCCCGGCAACAATTGGTCTCTACCGACGGTCGCACACTGCAACCGCCGACACACCCGACGTTCGCAGCTCTCGTAATCCTGAGGAAAGCGAAGTTATCTCGCCGCGAGGGAAATTGCAAGGGAGTGCTGCCACCGGGTAATTGAGGCTCCTGGATCGAGACCCCGGTTTTCGATCAGCTCGATGTGGTTTTCAGCGGTTCCCGCGTGCAGGCAGGCAGAAGAATTGTGAAAGTCGATCCCTTCCCCACCTGGCTTTCCACGCTGACCGTTCCATTCATGCGCTCGACAACGTGCTTAACTATGGAAAGACCGAGGCCAGTGCCGCCCATATCTCGGGAACGAGCCTTGTCGACCCGGTAGAACCGCTCGAAGATCCGCGACAAGTCGGTCGAGGGTATACCAATGCCGGCGTCAGCCACGGTGATGCGAATCTTGTCGTCAGCCTCGCGTGTCACTTGCAGACGAACTTCGCCGCCGGTTCGATTGAATTTGACGGCGTTGTCCAGCAGGTTCACCAGCGCCTGTTCCAGCCGTCCGCGTTCTGTCAAGACGTCAGCTTCAACCAGCTCCCCGCGAATAATGGTGACCCCGCGAAGCTGAGCCGCCGGCTCGACAATCTTGATCGCTGTTTCAGCCGCGGCTCGTACGGAAAAAGGTTTGGATTCAACAACGGGCCTTTCAGATTCGAGCTCCGACAGCGCCAGAAGGTCTGAAGCAATGTTGCTGAGCCTTATAGCGTGTGTCTTGATGATTTCAATAAACTTGCGGTTGTTTTCCTGGTCATCGAGGGCACCTTCCAGCAGCGTTTCTGCATACCCACTAATGGCCGTTAGAGGCGTGCGCAGTTCATGAGAGACGTTGGCGACAAAATCCCTTCGGATGCGCTCCAGACGCTCCAGGTCCGTGATGTCGTAGAAAATTGAGATAGCGCCGCCTCGCCCAGATCCTGTAAGAGGAGTGACCTGAATTTCAAACGATCGGCCTTCCGCACCTGTCAGCCGCACCCGCTGCTTCAGAGGCTTTCGAGATTCCAGGACACGCGTAAACATGCTGAGCAGTTCGGGGTCGCGCAAAACCTCCACCAATGGCCGGCCGTCGGGCACGCTTTCGGATGTCGCGACAACTCGCCGGAAAGAATCGTTGCAGAAAGTAATCCTGAGGTCGCCGTCCACTGCCAGTACCCCTTCCACCATGCTGGCCAGGATGCTTTCACGCCGTGCTGATTCCACGCTGAGGCGATCAACAAGCTCACGCAGGCGGGCGCCCGTCCGGTCGAGCGAGCGTGCCAGGTCACCCAGTTCGTCGCTTTCATAGACCGACGCCCGTTCCGCCGCCTGCACCTTGTCCAGGTTCTCAGCGAATGCCTTGAGGTTGCTGATGCGACGCGTAAAAGATCGTGAAAGGAAATAAGCAACTGCCAGGGAAAGAAGCAGGGCGATTAACGATGCCACCCAGATTTCGCTGTGCAACGTTTCTGTTGCTGTTTTGACGTCCGTCAGGGGAGCGGCAAGTTGTAAGGCGTAACCCGGCTGCCCCTGGTAGCGGAACGGTATCGCCAGGTAATAAAACTCTTCGTTAAGGACAGGGTCAGGGCGAATAACGGTCCCGGCAGTTCCTTGCAGTGCTTTCTGAACTTCGGCGAGTCCCGAGCGTCTGGAGGATATGGCCGACGGATCAGTCGAATCGGCAAGCACAGCGCCCTGAGGATCGATAACAGTGATCTGCGCCTGCGCGCGGGCCTGAGATTGTTGAGACCACTGCTCCAGCTTCGAGGGCGGGACTGTTGCCGCTTCCTCGGCAAGGATTTGGGCTTCTGCCCTCAATCGGCGCTCGATGGCCTGAGTCTGAATCTGGACGGTAAAGCGGGTGAGATAAAAATTCATGCCCAGCAGTATTCCCGCCATCAGCAGGAACGCTGCAATAATCAGCTTCCGAAAAATCGGACTGGTCAGGGCCATGAATGTCAGGAACAGGCGAGAGGCGCAACTCAAGTATCTTGCGAGTCGGCTTCGCCTGGCGAGAAGCGGTATCCGGATCCTCGCACGGTCTGAACGTATTGCGGCGAACCTTCCTGCTTCTCTATCTTCTCTCGAAGGCGCCGGATATGAACATCCACCGTGCGCGGGGTTACAAAGCGGTCCCTGCCCCACACGTTGTCAAGCAACTGCTCGCGGCTGAAGACCCGGCGAGGCTGTGAAGCCAGGAAGTGAAGCAGCTTGAATTCGAGTGCGCTCAGCTGGATGGGACGACCCTGAACAGTCACTTCGCGCGTCTGCAAGTCGAGACGCAAGCCGGCAGTCTCTATCACCTCGGCCTTCCCGGGGGCACCCTCCTGACGGCGTAGGACGGCTTTGGCACGGGCAACCAGTTCGCGCGGACTGAAAGGCTTCACAACATAGTCGTCGGCCCCCAGTTCCAACCCGACCACGCGGTCAATCTCTTCACCCTTGGCAGTCAGGAAAATAATCGGTAAATTCTTCAAACGCTCATCCGCCCGCACGCGTTTGCAGATTTCAATTCCATCTAGGTCGGGCAGCATGATATCCAGGAGGACCAGATCAACCGGATTCTTGCGGACGAATTCCAAGCCGTCCTTGCCGCTCGAAAAACTTTCGATGTCAAATCCTTCTTTGCGAAAGTTGTACCGGACAAGATCGACGATGTCTTTTTCGTCTTCGATAATCACAATCCGCTGTCGCACGGATGGATTATAGCATCCGTCAATTATTTGAGTTGGGAAACTACCTCATCAGATCCGGGGACAAAATCCTTCCCAACATCTCGACAACACCGCCGGCACGCCTCGGCGGTTCCTGCCGAAGTCTGCAGTAAACCACTGCGTGTCAGCCACGTCTTTTAACAAAACTGATCGCTTTCAGCATCACAGCATTGTTGGGGATCACTTTCCCAAAGGCATTCTCAAAGCCCGGGACCGCCCCTCGGAACCCCTTTGAGCCCTTCAGGTTAACCTCGCGAATCACCTGGCCCAGCCTCGGGCTTGTCCATTCCAGTGCGAAAAAGCTTATGGGGCTTTCACTGCTCTGCCCGCAAGCTACTTCATCCGCTCCGTAGCAGTAAGCTCCCCGCTGAGAATGTCTGCGCCAATTCCATTCCAGAATATTGACGCCGTAGCGAATGGGAACATGGTCCGGCAACCCATCCTCATAAACGACCTCATACCATCCAAGCAGGTCCGCCGAGTCGCGCATGTCCCAAATCAGGCGATAGGCTTCCTTGTTGGTTGCAGGTAGGGCACAGGCGTGCAGGAAAATCAAACTGGTAGCATCTTCGCCTATCCGAATACCGCGCACCTCGCGAGGCAATTGATTTGGAGTTATGCCTTCCGTACCTACCACCACAATGCCTTTGTCGCTGGTGGCAATGGGAGGCGCCAGGTCAAAAACTCTGTTTCCCATCGTTACTTTTCCGATCTGCATGTCACTAAGGTCAACCGAGAAGTCGGATTGCTTGAGTGGCGTGTTGAATGACCCGGAGATATCGATGGGAATGACAGAATCGCCCACCTCGCTGGGGGCCGTTTCGGCACTGAGGCTCCGTCGCAGACTGGGGATGGAGGCCTGAACGATGGAGGAGAGTTGTGCAGACTCCAACACGCCGGTTGACCAGAGAAGGTTGCTGCAACCAAGGAAGCTATACATCAAGTCTTTCCCGAAATTGAATTCGTTTGTCGCTTCCCAAGCTGACGGAGCGCCGCCCACAATTGTCGAACGCTTCATGCGCTCGGGGTATTCCTGAATATGGGGCTCCATGTTGCCGTAAATCTGCTGGAATCCGAAATCATCCAGCAGAGCTTCATTGCT
>JAJXZM010000021.1 GCA_021780055.1 Acidobacteriota bacterium | reverse complement strand
ACAACTGGCAGGGGAGCGGCGTTTCAGGCAACAGCGCCAGATCTTTCTACTATCCGCCCAAGCCGATGGTCTGCATTGATTGCCACATGCCGCTGGTGAAGTCTCACGACTTTGGCAACATCGATGGATATGTCCATTCGCACCGTTTCGTGGCCGCCAACACTGCCGTGCCGACTTCCCACGGCGACACCAGCCAGGTGAAGGATGTTGATGAGTTCCTGAAAGGCGCAGTCACTGTTGATCTGTTCGCCATCGCCGAAGAACCGAAAGGCAAGTCTGAGGAAATGCTTTCCCGCGGAGCGCTTGCCGGTGGCCCCCGGACTTCCACCATGTTCGCCGTGGGCGAAGAATCCGCCCGCGGATTTGAGGCTTCAGAAATCTCGGCAGTGCCGCCCGCAAAACTGATGGCGCCGCTCAATCGGGGAGTTGCCTACCTGCGGCGGGGCGAAACAGCTCGCGTTGAAGTGGTGGTTCGGACGCGCCGCGTGGGTCATTTCTTCCCCGGCGGCACGGTGGACGCTTTCGACTGCTGGGTGGAACTCAAGGGCGTGGACGACAAGGGACACACCATTTTCTGGAGCGGCGAAGTGGCCGACAACGGCAAAGGGCCCGTCGATCCCGCGGCGCATTACTATCGCTCGCTCTCACTCGACGAGCACGGACACTGGATCAACAAGCGCAACGCCTGGGCGGCCCACGCCACGGTCTATGCGCACCTGATTCCGCCGGGCGCTGCGGATACCGTCCACTTCCGTATCAAAGTTCCCAAAGATTGCGGCGACAAGATCACCTTTACCGCCAAGCTGAATTACCGCAAATTCGACTGGTGGAACACGCAGTGGGCGTTTGCGGGCCGGCGCGATCCTTATCAGCAGGACCGTCAGACCACTCTGGATTACGACAATACGCACTGGCTCTTCAACGGCAACCTTTCAAATGTCTCTGCCAAGGCAAAGCAGATCCCCAACGTCCCCATCGTGGTGATGTCCCAGGACGTTGCAACCATCCCGGTGCTGGCAGCCTCCGATCAGCCTTTCCAGCAGAATATCAAGCTGGAGCCTGACGACATCTATCGCTGGAACGATTACGGCATCGGCCTGTTGCTCCAGGGCGACCTGAAGGGCGCGGTTCGGGCATTCAAGATTGTGACCCAGATCAACCCGAATTATGCCGACGGCTGGGTGAACATTGCTCGGGCTCTCGTCCAGGAGGGTAACGTGGATGAGGCAGTTCCCTACCTGAAGAAGGCGATGGCGCTCAATCCCAGGCTTGCCAGCGCCTATTACTTTATGGGCCAGGCTTATCAAACCAAGGGACAGTACCCGCAGGCTTACGCTGAATACGCCAAGGCACACGACTTTTACCCGGGCGACCGCGTGGTGAGCAATGACATGGGGCACATCCTTTTCCTCCAGCGGAAGTACGCCCAGGCCGTGAAGCAATTCCAATACACTCTGAGCATTGATCCGGAAGACCTGGTGGCCCATTACAACCTGATGCTCTGCTACCGCGGCCTGCAGGAATATGCCAAGTCGGACCGCGAGGAAAAGCTCTACCTGCGCTTCAAAGCGGATGAAAGCGCCACGGCCATCACCGGCCCCTACGAACTGAGCCACCCGGATGACAACATCGAGTCCCAGCCGATCCACGAACACGTCTCGATCAACGACGAGGACCCGCAAGGGCTGCAATTCTTCTGGAACTACGGCCAGCGGTGGGACTGGCTCCCGGGCAAATTGCAGCAGGAGCAGCAGATTGCTCTGGCCCGCTACAAGAAGGATGGAAGTTACGGTTACCTTGCCGCAATGAGAAAAGACAAGCTCAAGATGCAGGCTGCGCACCGCGTCATGGCACAGAAGGAACTCCCCGCGCATGCCGGTAACAATGTCGCGGCCGATAAAAAGCCGGGCACGCTTCACAAGCGCCGGATTGTGGCGGAGGAAAGACCTCTTCACTAAAGGCCGCAAATTTCTTTAAGTGTGGCCGGTCATCAATGCCGGCTGCGTCGTCACTCGCCATGGGGCTGAATCCTCGGGGATGAAAGGTTTTTAACTGCTAATGATGAATCCGTCTACGCGTCGCGATTTTCTCAAGAACATGATGCTGCTGGCCGGTGCGGCGCAGATCGCCGATCCTCGCTTGCTTTCCGCTGCAGCCATGGCGCCACCCAGGCGCTACGTTAACATTGCGCCGCAGGCGGGTATTCATTTCGTCCACAACAACGGGGCCTTCGGCAAGAAGTACCTGCCGGAAACCATGGGTTCCGGCTGCGCCTTTATCGATTACGACAACGACGGCAACCAGGACATTCTGCTGATCAACGGCACCGACTTCCCCGGCCATGTCCGCCGGCAGACGACGATGAAGCTCTACCACAACAACGGCAACGGGACGTTTACCGACGTCACCGCGCGCGCCGGCCTGAACAAACCGATGTATGGAATGGGCGTGGCGATAGGGGACTACGACAACGACGGCTGGGACGATATTTATGTGACGGCGCTCGGCGAAGCGCATCTGTTCCACAACCAGCACAACGGAACGTTCCGCGACGTCACCACGGAAGCTGGAGTGAATAACACCGGCTACGGCACCAGCGCTGCGTGGTTCGATTACGACCGCGACGGCAAGCTCGACTTGTTTGTCTGCAATTATGTTGAGTGGTCCCAGAAAACGGACATTTATTGCTCGCTCGACGGCCGGCACAAATCCTATTGCACTCCCGCGGCGTACAAGGGCCAAAGCTGCCGGTTGTTTCACAACCTGGGCAATGGCCGGTTTGAAGACGTCACAAAGAAGGCCGGGATTTACGATCCAACGGGCAAGAACCTGGGCGTGGCCATCATTGACTACGATATGGACGGCTGGCCGGACATCGCCGTCTCAAACGACACGGAACCCAACAAGCTCTATCACAACAATCACGACGGGACCTTTACACAGGATTCCGTCCAGGCCGGTATTGCCTACGACGCAAACGGCATTGCGCGCGGCGCCATGGGCATTGACGCTTCAGATTTTGACCGCTCCGGGTACCCCAGCCTGGCGATCGGGAACTTCGCCAACCAGATGCTGGGCCTCTACCACAACGAGAAGCACAACTTTTTTATCGACATCGCTCCGCAATCGGCCATCGGACAGGACAGCCGCCTCTCGTTGTCGTTTGGCCTTTTCTTCTTTGACTACAACCTCGACGGCCTTCAGGACCTTTTTGTAGCTAACGGGCACATTGAGCCCGACATTGCGCGCATCCAGGCCCAGGTGACCTACGCGGAACGGCCGCTGCTGTTCCAGAATGACGGGCACGACAGGTTTAATGATGTAGGAAAAAGTCTGGGCTTCACCCAGCAGATCGTGGCGCGCGGAGCGGCCTACGCAGACATCAACAACGACGGCTACCTGGACGTTCTGGTCACCACGAACAACGGCCCGGCTTACCTTTTCAAGAACGAGGGCGAAAACACCGCCAACGCCATCCGGATCAAGACCGTGGGCACGAAGTCAAACCGCAACGGCATCGGCGCCAGGATTCGCGTCCACTCCGACGGCGTCGTCAACTGGCAGACCGTCCACTCCGGCTCAAGCTACTGCTCGCAGAGCGAGCTTCCACTGACCTTCGGCCTCGGCAAGGCAGGCTCGGCGGAAGAGGCCCATATTATCTGGCCCAGCGGCCACGAAGATACGCTCAAAAACCTGAAGGCCAACGCCTCCTATACCATCCAGGAAGGCGGCAATATCCTCGCATCGCGCCCCTTTAAGCGTTAACGGGATCACAGTCCCATAAAGTGCCGCGCCACCGTCGGCTGGCGCAGATGGTTGCCTTGTACTATCTGCGGTCTCGCGGAGCGAGAGGGTCTTGCTTATTTTCATTCCAACCGATCCTTTGCAATGATCGATCTGTCCTTCAGAGAACAAAATCCCCAGCTTGGCCACAGCCGCTTGCTGCCATTACGCTGTGGCCTCCGCCCTGCGCTATTTTTACCCCCTCACCTTCGCTGACCGCAGAGACAAAATCCGCCTCTGCGCCAGCCGCGAAGGCCCTAAGTGACATCTATGACGCGAGTAGCGAGGACCTCCGGGGTTGAGGTCCGCGGTTCTTCTGGTGACAATCGCTCACGGTGTTGTATTCTAGCGCCATGTTGCGACTCCGGCGTCTCTTTCTTTCCGACCGTTATTTCTTCGTCACCGTGCGACTGTAGCGCAGGCCCTTGCGGCCTGCGGTTCTTAGGCCCTCAAAAAACCGCGGGCCCTAAAGGCCCGCGCTACAAAACCTGGCACACCAGCGGCGCGCCCGTTTATCCGCTGACCATTTTGCTGGTCATCAAATCCGCCATGC
>JAJXZM010000251.1 GCA_021780055.1 Acidobacteriota bacterium | reverse complement strand
CGCGCAAACACGATCGAGGCGGCTATCGGCGTGCGAACAAACGTCGATACCGAAACGCTCGAAGACCGCGACGGCAGACGGCACAGCGGCAACAATCTCATGAATGGACTGGGTTGCGGTGGGCATTTTCACACTCCACCTTCTACGGTAGAAATCGCCGGGCAGAACCACAGCGACTTTGGTCACTCCCGCGAATTTTTGCGTCAGGATTCAAGCAGGGCGATCAAGCCTCTCAGGTCGCGAATGACGATCAGGCGCGCATCGACATCGAGAAGGCCCTCGGCCTGAAGACGCATGAGGTTCCGCGAAATCAACTCACGCACGGTCCCCAGTTGATTGGCCAGTTCCTGGTGGGTCGCGGGCAGGTGAACCTCGATGCCGCGCTCTGTCTTTTTGCCCTCGTTCTGCGCAATTTTCACCAGCAGGGCGATGAGCCTCTGGCGGATCGTGGTGAACGACAGTTCTTCGATGATGCCAACCAGCCGCCGCAAGCGCCCGCCGACAACGGAAAGCATCTTGAGCGCAACCTCGGGATGTTCGATGCAGTAGGCGTTGAAATCGCGACGGGAGATGAAGGCGATTTCAGTGTCTTCGATGGCCACGCCCGAGGCCGGGTAGGGACCGCCATCAAAGACGGGTAGTTCAGCGACGGACTCGCCTGGGACATTCACGGCAAGCACCTGTTCGCGGCCATTCACCGAAGTCTTGAAGATGCGGACCTTGCCCCTGGCGATGATGTTGAGGCCATTACATGGCTCGCCCTCGGAGAACAGCAACTCGCCAGCGCTGAACAGCTTGCGTACGGTGCGAGCGGCGAGAGTCTGCAGCTCCTCGCGCGAAAGACTCGACAACAGTGCGGTCTTTTCGAGGACAGCGGCCAGATCGGTGCGGGGTATTGTCACGGGGAAATTTTACAGGAGCGGATCATCATACTGTTGAAAAATTCAGGAGGAAAAGCGAAAGTGGCGAGAGGGAATTCAACTGGGCCATTGACTGCTGCAGAAGAATTGCCCTCAGCGAAAAGAGCGGGCACAGATCCTTCGGTCCAGCCCCGCTCACGCGGGCTGGATCGAAGGATGACAGTGCTCTGTTCTTTCTGCCGATATCGATAGAAGAGCTACTGCGCTCCCTGGCTCATCGATACCAGAGGATCTGAGAAGCCTCGAGCGGAACGAATGCCTCCGCATGGTAAGGAATCACTCTGGGAGTGAAATCGCCGGCTGGCCGATCGGCAGGCAGCGTTGCCGAATAGCGCCAGGTGTTTTCACCGCAGAGCGATTCTTCCCGGACCATCGCATAACGGATGGGATCGCCGCCATTGGTCGATTCGGCATAGAGCTCCACCTGGATCGCATCGGGGTTCAGTTCGTCGAGATGGACGTGCACCTGAAAGTGGTGCTCG
The DNA here is from genome assembly GCA_021780055.1 of Acidobacteriota bacterium. The sequence continues at coordinate 2,940 of JAJXZM010000251.1, read as the reverse complement.
TTCTCATCGGTCTCCACCCGCAGCGCCGTGAATCGTAACCTGGACCAGTGATCGGCGAGCTGGCGGCGCCATTCGAGCAGGCTCGCAGCGGTTGGTTTGCCGTTGAAGCTTCGCCGGCGGTACGCCTGCGCCAGGGGAACATAGTATTTTGCGGTGTACTCCTGCACACAGCGCGTGGCTGAAAACCGCAACGTCAGACGAGCCATGCTTTCGCGCATGCGGTTGATCCACGCGGCAGGCACGCCGTGCTCGTCGCGGTTGTAGAACTCGGGGATAACCTCCTGCTCAAGCAGCGTGTAAAGCTGCTCGGCTTCCGCGGCGTCCCAGGCGGGATCGTCGCCGTGCTCGCGTCCGTCGCCGAGCGCCCAGCCGACCTCCGGCGTATAAGCCTCGGCCCACCAGCCATCCAGTTCAGAGAGATTCAGGCCACCATTGACCAGAACCTTCATGCCGCTGGTGCCACACGCCTCCCACGGCCGGCGCGGTGTGTTCAGCCACACGTCGACGCCCTGCACCAGGTGTTCCGTGAGGCGCATGTCATAGTCACTCAGGAAAACCACCTGTGAGCGGGCCGGAGTGTTGCGGATAAATTCAATCCACTGGCGGATCATCTCCTGGCCCTGGCTATCTTGCGGATGAGCCTTGCCGGCGATCACGAGCTGCACGGGGCGGTCCTGGCTGGTAAGGATCGCCAGCAGGCGTTCCGGATTGTGCAGCAGGAGATTGGGCCGCTTGTAGGTGGCAAAGCGGCGCGCGAATCCGAGAGTGAGCGTATCGGGGTCGAAGATCTTGGAGACCGCTTCCACTTCCTCGGCCGAAGCGCCGTGCCCCGCGTATTGGCGGGCCAATCTCGCGCGAATGTATTCGACAAAGAGTCTTCGCGAGGTTGCGCGCATCTGCCAGAGCCGCGCGTCGGGCACGCGGCGAATGTTTTCTTCGATTCCCTTCAAGTCGCATTCCCAACGCGTATTCCCGCAGGTCTCGTGCCACAGGTCGTCGGCCTCCGCCGAGTCCCAGATCGGCACGTGCACACCGTTGGTGACAGAGCCAATCGGCACTTCGGCCTCTGGCCATCGCGGAAAGATCTCCTGAAAGATCTGGCGGCTGACCTTGCCATGCAAACGGCTGACGCCGTTCACAGCGCCGCTGCCGCGCATCGCCAGCAGCGCCATGCTGAAGGGCTCGCTTGCGTCCCTGGGATTCTTGCGGCCCAGGGCGAGAAGATCCTGCATGGAAATGTGCAATACATCCTGAACATAGCGCCGGAAGTGCCGTTCGACGAGCTCCGGCGCAAAGCGATCGAAGCCGGCAGCCACCGGTGTATGGGTAGTGAAGAGGTTGCCGGCGCGGGTGACAGCTAGCGCCTCGTCGAATGACATCTGCGACTCTTCCATGGCATCCCGAGCTCGCTCAAGCACCGCAAAGGCCGCGTGCCCCTCATTGAGATGGCAGACCTCGGGCCGGATGCCGAGCGCGCTCAAGAGCCGCCATCCGCCGATGCCGAGTACGAGTTCCTGACTCATGCGAAGTTCCGGGCCACCTCCATAAAGTTCGCTGGCAATGCCGCGGTACTCGGGCAGGTTCGCCAGATCGTTGGTGTCGAGCAGATAGAGCCTCGCCCGCCCCGCATCCACCTGCCAGGCGCGAATCCACAACCGGAATCCAGGCAGTTGCAGAGCGATTCTGAGCCATTCGCCATTGGCTTGCCGAACCGGCCGGATGGGGAGTTGCCCAGGATCGTTGAACGGATAGAGCGCGTGCTGCCTGCCCTCCGCATCGATGCGCTGCCGAAAATAGCCCACTTGATAAAGCAAGCCAACGCCCACCACCGGAACGCCGAGATCGCTGGCGGCCTTCAGTTGATCACCGGCTACGTTGCCCAGGCCGCCGGAGTAAATGGGCAGGGCGTCGTTCAGCATGTATTCCATGCTGAAATACGCCACATTCGCAAACGGAGGCTCGCTATACGTCTGCTCAAACCAGCTTTGGGTCTGCTGGCGGCGGCGCCTTCTCTGGATCACTTCTTCGAGCTTTTCCTGGAATCGAGCGTCAGCCGCCAGGGTTTGGATTCTTTCCCGGGAGACGGCTTGCAGCATAGCACAGGGATTCCGCGTCAGTTCCCAAAGCTCCGGGTCGAGCTGATTCCAAAGGTCGTCCGCGACATGATTCCACGACCAACGCATGTCAAGTGCAATTTCTGTCAAGGCATCCATTACGGAGCTGCGTGCCGAAGAATCTGCTTCCATCAAAAACTCCATTCGTGCAAAAATGATTCACCTTCTTTGACTGATGGAATTCGCAAGAGGGTGGTTGCTTGTGGAATAAGTATTTTCTTGACGCGGCATGGTACGGCGAGATGAAGCAACCCCAATCGATGGATTTCTATCTAAAGGGAATCAGTGATGGCGGCAAAGAGTCAGTCGCGCGTGACGCCTGGAGGGCCGAAGATGACAGTGCGCAACTCGATCTCAGGCCGCAGGCGTTGATTTACTCGGCTTTCTTGCTCCCCTGTCACAAAATTTGGACTTGGCCCCCCGGTGATTCAAAAGCCATTCAATTATGAGACGGGCGTAGTCCGCTAGAAACGCTGAGCGATCTTTGCGTATCTTTCCTCTACGGAGCCGTCTCTAAAGTCCCAGTTGAAGACGTGCTGTTCCCATATTTTCGGTATGGAGCGGCGAAAAATTTCCTTGAGGCGCGCTGAATGTCGAATGCTCGTAGGTCAATTGAAGTTTTACATGGCGATTGATGCACCAGTTTAAGCCTACTGCCGATTCGCGGGAATCCTGGGCCGAGTTGGCTGGAGAGGCAAAGGTAGGGAATGATGCAGGGTCGAGATGAATTTCACTGTGCCGCGCCGCGAGTTCCCAGGCGCCCCAGCGACGAATTCCGGTGCACGGCTGCTGTTCACGCCACGGCTGAACCCCGGCGAATTGATTC
>JAJXZM010000458.1 GCA_021780055.1 Acidobacteriota bacterium | reverse complement strand
GTCGGTGAGGTCGATCCACTGATGCGAGAGCACCTCAAATTTCTTCGGCTGCGCATTCGGGCGCTGGATCGTTCCGATACCGAGGTTGTACGTGGCCATCCGGCTGGAGGCGGTCAGCGGGAATACGGCCTTCAGGTTCGATTCCCGCGTATTCCAATCGATCGCGTTGCCAATTTCCACACGTTTTCCCGCATCGCCAGACGCAAGCATCACGGTCTGCACGAACTTTGAGCCATTGGTCTCGCGGGTGACCTGCAGGGCGACGCGCGCCGGTCCGTTCTCCACGATGCGCGTCGTGGCGGGCCCGTGAACGTAAGCTTTGGGATGTGCCTGTTCCTGATCCCAATCCATGTTCCAGGCCGGCCACTGTTCGGGATTGTCATAGGAGATCGCCAGCTGCATTGGCGCCGCCAGCAGCTCTTTACCAATTTGCTTATCGAAGACGCTGGCAATGTCACCGTCGCTGTTCAGTGTGACTCGGTAGTACGCATTTTCGAGTGAGTTTTCAGAGACATGCAGGGTTGAGTGCTCTTCAGTGTTGGCGGTTCCTGGGCGAACGCTGTACACCGCGTATCCCACCGAAGGAACCTTGGCCAGGAAGATCACTTTGCCCGCGGAGACCTGCGCGGGAACCTCATGGCCGTCCGGTCCTGTAACCGACACAGCAATTGGCGTGCCGCCGGGGAATTTGACCGCAGCCTGCACGATGTCTTCCCGCGCGATGTTCAGAGGATTGTAGACCACGAGGGGAGTTCCTTCAGTCGCGGTGTTCAGCGCAGCCGAAACTGCCTGTGTTGCGTCGCTCAGCACGTTTGCGAACTGGTTCATGGCAATGACGTCGTCATTCCATGCGAATTCATAGGATTTGGGCGTTGCCGTTCCGGCCGCCAGGTCATGAAAGTGCGCACCCATGGTCAGCGTCCACGCGTCATTGAGCCGATCCATCGGATAGGGGCGAGCGCCCAGCCACTGCGCCACAACTGAGGACTTCTCCGCAGCATCGGCCAGCAGTTCTTCTTTGCGAATCCAGCGCTTTTGGTAGGCCTGCGATGTAAGCGATCCTGCCGAATGGTTGGTCAGCTCCATTTCCCCGGTGTACTGAGGAAGCCGCGCGGCCTCGGCGGGAGTCATATCGAGGAACATCTGATCTGCTTTCGCGGAGATCACATGCACAGGGCCGTCTCCAACCGCGGCTTCCGGAAATGTCTGGCTGGAATGCCTGCCGAACGAAATGTATCCGGGCGGAGGCATGCTGACCTGGCCCTTCGTGACGATGGCCTCCAGCCTCTTCACCGAGTCCTCGTCGGGAGCTCCGCCGATATCACCCGTTCCAAAGTAGTGGTAATCGGTGTAAACTCCGGTGACCTTTCCGTTGTTTTCAACACGTGCTGCCCAGTCGCCCTGGAAGCGGTCCAGGTCCTCGTCCTGCTTGGCTTTCGACAGGCCATCGATTTGATTCCTCAGCGAGACGAACTCCTGCATATCCTTTTGTTGCAGTTCCTCGCCGCCGGTGAAAGCCTTCTCCAATCTGGATTGCAGTTGCTGAAGTTTTGCACGGGCATCGGTAAGTGCCGCATCCGGCGGTGCGAGCGGGAGGGGCTTGCTGAGGTCAGTGTAGATGCCGCCGGAATAACTGCCGGGATTCAGTCCTGCGAGCACGCTCTCTCCATCCGGACCAACCCAGACGCCGACGTTGAACGGCGTGCCATCGGGTGTCTTCTCTGGATAATCCGGTCCACCCTGATCGGCTGAGGAACCCCAGGTGAGCTTCTGCGTGGAAAAGCCCTTCACGCCGGAGTGCGCCAGTATTGTCGGCAAAGATGACGGAAATCCGAAGCAGTCAGGCAGCATGTATTCGGCGCTGGCCTTGCCGAATTCTTTTCGGAACCATTCGTTACCGTAGAGAATCTGCCGGATGATGGCCTCGGCACTTGGCGCATTGACGTCACCCTCCTCCACGGAAGAACCGGCAGGGAACCACTGGTCCGATGCCACGTATTGCTTTACCTTTGCGAAGTCGGCCGGGTAATACTCCTTCATGAAGCGGTAACGGTTCGAGCCTGAGAAGTTGAAGATGTAGTGGGGATATTTCTGGAACAGCGCGAAGTTATCCTCCATCGTTTTCCGAATGTACTCGTTGATCACCTGGGGATATTCCCACCGCCATTCGGTGTCCAGGTGGGCGTAGCCCACGACATACAGTGTGGGCTGGCTGGACAGATCGGGCTTTTGCGCATTCTGCGCCACGGCTCCGCTGAGTGATATGGCGAGAATGAAGAAAACCGAGGACAGGAAGGCGACGTGACGGCGCATAGGTTAGCTCCAAGCGTGGGTTTGAATCAATCCAAGTTATTGTGCTGGCAGATCTGAATCGGTGGCCACAGAGTTCGTTGACTCAAGTGGTTCTGTTCTTTGCCAGGCGCACCACAGTCCGGTCGCAGTTGCTGCAGGGGGTCGCCGGTGCCAGAGCCCCGCTTGCCGCCTTTTCCAGACTGGTCTGTGGTAACGATTCCATTCTTAGCGCCAAAGCCTAAGCTCGGATCGAGATGTTGTCAAGTCTGTCCAGGAATCGGTCAAGGCCATCCATCGCCTGCCAGCCCGAATGGCCATGTTCCCGGAGGCTCCCCCAAAGGCGCAGGCCAGGCCGCTTCAGTTTTGTGCTGCAGCAGTCATGATGTTGACCCGCGACTGTATCTCACCCGGCTGTCGACCAACCTGCGATCGGCATGCCTGAGCGAACTATCAGGGTGGGTGTCCAATAAGCAGAGACCCTTTGAAATTTGAACGCCGCTAATGGATTGGCCTCCCCTGGAAATGGAACAGGCACTGCGAAACGGACTGGCGCGTTTCTGCATGGAGAGGCTGTTGGTTCGCTGAGAGAAATGCGGATACTTGCCGATTGCTGGCTCGTCTACTAGGATACGTTCAGGTCACATTTTCCCTTGTGATCGCACGCCAAAGATGGACGGGTTCCCCCGGTGCATGGAAAGGTATCGAGCCGAAAGCGCTTGGAACTTTCCTGCACCCCAGACAAATATGGCGGGATGGCTTGAATTTCCGCTTCATGATAGAGACGCTTTCCGCGATTCGGCTATTTTTAAGGCCTGATCGGCAGAAAAGGGTGAGTTATGCAAAAGCTCCTGCGAATTATCGCAGTCGCGTACCTTGTGTTTTGCCTTAATTACGCGTGTGCCGTACCCAGTTTTGCGCGCCAGACGGGCCTTTCCTGCAATGTGTGTCATAGTAATCCACCCGAGCTCACCGCATTTGGGCGCAACTTCAAGCTGCGGGGATATGTGCTGACAGATATAACGGTGAAGGATAAGGTTGGAAACTCCAAGGATCTCCTGCTGTCCACACATATCCCGCTGGCGGTGATGATACTGTTGTCGAACACAGCGATGCAGGCAAACCAACCGGCGAGTCAGAACAACTCGGCGGGTTTCCCGCAGCAGTTGAGCATCTTTTTTGCGGGTGGGTTTGCATCGCACTTTGGCGGGCTGGCACAGGTTACTTATACGCACGCTGACGACCACTTTGGCATGGACAACACCGATCTGCGCTATGCCAACCAGGGCAAGTTGGGCGGCAAAGACCTGGAGTATGGCATCACCCTGAACAACAATCCTACGGTGGAGGACGTGTGGAATAGCACACCCGCATGGGGTTTTCCGTGGATATCGACTGCCTCCGGCGTTAGCCCGATTGCTTCTCCCCTGATTAATGGCGCTCTCGGGCAGGATGTGGCGGGCGTGGGTGGCTACGGCCTGTGGAATAACCACCTTTATGCGGATGTGACCCTGTACCGCTCGGAGCATGCGGGTTCATCGACGCCGGTGACGGGCAGCGGACAGGGCTACAACATCAGCGGAGTTGCGCCCTATTGGCGAGCCGCGTGGCAGCAGACCTGGGGCAGTAACTATCTAGAGGTCGGCACGTATGGCATCTATGCCAACTCTTTCCCCAATGCAGTCACCGGCCCGGAAGACCGGTATGTGGATCCTTCCTTCGACTTTCAGTACGAACGGCCCTTTGGTCCCAATCTGCTGGACGTTCATGGGACTTATATTCACGAGAAATCGAGTTTGGGCGCAACCTATCTAGCCGGTGGAGCAAGCACCAAGGCGAACCATCTGAATATGTTCAAGCTGGATAGTACGTACCACTGGAGAAACAAATACAGCGCCACGGGTGCGCTTTTCTCCACCACCGGCAACAGCGACGCACTGCTGTATGCGCCGGCAGCGCTTACTGGCAGTAACAATGGCAACCCGGACACGAGCGGCTATATAGCCCAGTTTGCCTACTGGCCGGTACAAAACATTGACATCAATGTCAATTA
>JAJXZM010000597.1 GCA_021780055.1 Acidobacteriota bacterium | reverse complement strand
GTCTTTCGCGCAGGCCCAGCATTGCCACCAACGCATAGGCTATTCCGAGGATTCCCAGGAAGCTAAATGCCGGCCGCCATCCGTAGTGCTCTCCGATCCAGCCTCCGGCGACGCCGCCCAGCACAATGCCCAGATACGCTCCGCTGTAGTGGATGCCCGTGGCGAGCGAGCGGGTGCGTTCGCTGTGGTGGTCGGCAATCATGGCCAGGCCCGCAGGCAGGTAGGCGGCCTCGCTCACGCCCATCAGGCCCCGCACGGCAAGCAGTTCGCGGAAGCTTCTGGCTTTACCGGTGGCCCAGGTCATCAGCGACCAGATCGCCAGGCTGGCGACAATCACCTTTTTGCGGCCAAAGCGGTCCGCAAGAAATCCGATCAGGGGGCTGGCGATGGCGTAGACCCACAGGAAGGAAGTGCTCAGAAGTCCCAGCTCAAGATCGGTGAGCCTCAGGTTCTTCTGCAGCAGAGGAAAGACCGAGAAGATGACTTCCCGGTCCAGGTAATTCAGCAGAAAGATGAACCACAACAGCGCGACCAGAACCCAAGGGTAGGTGGACTTGCGAGCCGCACGCTCGGCGCTCATCGCGCACCGGCAAGCGATGGGCTGAAGCTGCTTTTCTCGATCAGGTCGCGCAGTTGGATCTCTTGCTCATGCGTCAGGTTCTGGCGAGGTGGAAGGCACTGTCCGCAGTCAAAGCCTTGCCATTTCAGCATGGTCTTGACGGCAGAAAGCATAGGGAATTGCAGTGTGATGCGGATGAGTTCGTTTACCTGGTCCTGAGCGCGGCGCGCTTCATCCCATTTGCTGCTTAGCGCGCTCTGGTAGACCTGAAGAAAGAGCTCGGGGACGAGGTTATAAAAGGTTCCGATGCCACCATCAGCGCCCATCAGCATCCCGGCGGCAAACACCTCGTCGCGACCGTTGAAGATCACTTTACCCGACAGGCTGATCTGATGCAGCTTGTAGAGATCGAAGTCCGTGAATTTCAAGCCGACCACGTTGGGAATTGAACAAAGGTCGAGAAGCTCTTCGAGAGACACCGTAATACGGCTTGCTTCGGGATAGTAATAGATCAGCAGCGGGAGGCCGGACGCCTTCGCCAGTTGCTCGTAGTAGGCACGTAACTCGGCGAAGTTGTAATTCCCGGCTGGAGGCAAGCTGCTGACCGCGCTCGCGCCAATGCTTGCCGCGTGGCGGGCAAGCTGGATGGCATCGGGTAAACGCGTGGCGCCCACGTGCAGGATTACGGCCCTGTCTTTTGGCGAGCAACGGACAGCCGTCTCCGCAACCCGCTGCCGCATGTTGACCGGCTGCAGAAGGCCTTCGCCTGTCTGGCCGCACACGTAGATTCCGTGGACTCCGGTCTCATAGAGTCGAGCGATCAAACGTTCAAACGTCTCAGCGGCAAATTCGCCGTTGGCGTCGAAGGGAGTGACAACAGCAGGAAAAACTCCGCGGAAGCGATGCTTCCACTCTTCTCTGGATGACATGGTATTTTGAATCCCCTTAAATTTATGACCTTTCTAATAAGGCTTCAGGCGCGGGCACATGGACCGATCAGTCCACGTCTCCGCGCGAGAAATCATAACAAAAAACGGTCGCCGGTGGATGACACCGCTTGCAGGCGAGCGAATCCAGTGCGCCTTGAAGCAAAGTCGCCGCGCTACTTTGCCTTGAAATGATCGGAGCCGTGCGTGAGCCACCTCAGATTGAAATGTGCAAACTCGATCTCTTCATAGGCATTCGCCGTGCCCCGCTCATAAAGCAGGCCGATTGTCCCGTCACGCAAAACAGCCAGCGACGAATACGCAGCAGGACCTGCGTAAACCAGGCGGGACACGGGCCAGGTGTTCCCCTCGTCATAGCTCAGCCGGACGGTCATCCGGTCGCGGTGCGCCGTATCGGCAGGATTTGAAAACAGCAGACGATTCTTTCCGGCTTCGCGCGCAAGCGTGTAGCGAACCATGCTCGCCTGACAAACGGGTTCGATCAAGGCCGGGTTCAGGCGGACGGGGCCCCATGTGAGCCCGCCGTCGTGGCTCAGGGCAATAGCGCGCTGACGCTTGCCCGCGTAGCTGCGCATGTTCAGCAGCAGGGAGCTATCGGCCAACTGGACAATTGCCGATTCGTTGGTTTCCGGTCCTGCGCTGCCGCCGATCTTCCACGTCTTTCCATCGTCGTCGCTGTAAATCACATGGGAATAAAAGGCGTGAGTTCGCGCAACTTTGTGGTCGCAAGGGATGACCAGGCGGCCATCAGTAAGCTGGATGCCGTTGCCGGGCCCGGTGGCATACCAGGTCCAATTCGGCTTCTTGGTCGAGGCGGTGATTTCTCTCGCTCCGGCCCAGTGCAAACCGTCGTCACTGCTGTGCGTGATCCAAACCGTCCGCGCGCCTTTGGGTGAAGCTTCGTCGATCTCCTTCTCCGTGACGCCGGCGGGGTTGGCTGTCATCAGCAGCCAGATGACGCCCGTCTTCCTGTCTTCGACTGGCGTCGGATTTCCCACGGTGAAACCCGGAAAGTGCGCCACCACCTGAGCCGCCGTCCACGTTTTTCCGTTATCAAGGCTGCGCCTCAGCACAAGGTCGGTCGGAGTTGAATCGCTGGCCGAACCCGAGCGGGCTTCACAGAAAGCCAGAAGCGTGCCCTTGCCGGTTACGAGCAAAGCCGGGATGCGATGCGAAAAGTAGCGGTCGTCTTTTGCCTTGTAGACTGTGCTCTGTTTAATGAATGGGTGGGCGCCATCAGCCCATGTGGTTGCAACGAATAGTGCAACAAATAGACACGCGGTAATTTTATTTGGTCCAGATTCTTTGAAAGAGTTCATCCGGTGTTATTCAAGGGCCAACGGCGGAAACCGCGGGGCCGGGAGTAAGAATATTCGATCTCAGTAAACGTCCTGTCCGCGTAGCCCAGGATTCAAAACTCCGCATTCTATCACTGCCGCTGGACAGCGGGACAGAACTCGCGACATGGCGCGGTTTCAGAAATGCTGGAAAATCCCGGTGAGCAGGTCTGCTACGAGAATTGCTGCTTTGGGGGAGCGGAAGGCGATCTTCACCGTTCATTTCCGCAACCTCCGCGGCCACTTCCTCAATTTTCATGAGACCTTTCCGGACAATGGAACCGTCAATATGCTGCGCGCCATGCGGACGTCCTATGAGGTCGGTTATGACGGCATGGTTGTGCCAAACCACGCCCGGAGGGTTGAAGGCGACGTCAGAGGGAAACAGGCCTTTGTTTCGAGTACGGTCATATCGCCGCCGCTCTTCAGACCCTGCAGAATCAAGCCTGATTTCCCCGCCACGAGGAGTAATGTACCCCAGATATCACGATTCCCGAAAGTCGATCATCTTTGGTTTGAGGCGGAAGCCGCGCGTAGCCGCCGCGATATAAACGATGCCGATGGCAAACCAAATGCCGCCCACGATTTTGGCCAGGCTGTTCAGGTTCCACCAGATCAGCGCGCAGAAAGCAAAACCTGCGAGCGGCAGGACGGCGTCTCCCAGGATGCGCCTGCGGCCCTTGCTGCGCAGGACGATGCAGAAATGCCAGAAGGTTGAGAGGTTCACACCCATAAAGGCAAGAAAGGCTCCGAAATTCAGCAGTTCAGCCGCGTGCTCGTAGGCGTTGCCGACGTAATTCAGCGTCACGGCTCCCACGAAAGCCACCAGCCCGATGAGAAGAATGTTGTAGGTTGGCGTGTTCGTGTTGGGATGCAGGTGGCCGAAAAACTTTCGCGGCAATACGCCGTCGCGTCCCATGCCAAAGAGCAAGCGGGCCGCGCCCAATCCTCCCGTCAGGCCACTGCCGAGCGCTGCCAGGACCAGAATCGCTCCCATCGCCTGGAACAGCGGCATGCCGCCCACGCGCCGGCAAACGTCCATAAAGGCCGTTTCCAGGTTAGGGAAGGTATGCCAGTTGGGCCATATGCGCTGCCCCAGATAGACTTCAATGCCGGCGAGGATACCCGTGAAAAAGCACACTAGCACGGTAGCTAACAAAACGTTGCGCTTGGGATTTTCGACCTCTTCGGAAAGCGTGGTGATGCCGTCAAAGCCGATATAAGTGAGGGCGGCGAAAGAAGTCGCCATCCAAATTTGATGGCCGTTGAACGTTTGGGGGTCATAGAAGGGCTGTGTTGAAAACAGTCCGCTCCAGTGTCCGGCATGAAAAAGATAGTGCACGGCAAGAAAAAGGAAGACGGCAATGACAGCGCACATCGCTATCAAAAGTGTCTTATTGGCGCGCGCTGAGGTCTTGATGCCGCGCAGGTTCAGCACCGTCATAAAGGCCACAACCAGCAGAGCGGCGACGGCGTAGGGCATCTGCGGAAGATAACGGCTG
>JAJXZM010000531.1 GCA_021780055.1 Acidobacteriota bacterium | reverse complement strand
TCTCAATGCCGCTCATCACGGTGGTGGCAATCGCGCCGTTGCGCCAGAACTCGTTCCGGTACATGCGGAGCCAAAGGTCTTCAATGTTAAACGGATCGGACCCGATCACGTGCCGGCGGACGGCCCCGGGCAGGTATCCCAGGATTCCTTCCTCGCGATTATGAAGCGTGCACTCGCCAATGCCGACCAGACCTTCGTCGGTCTTGACCTTGAGAAAAATCAGGTTTCGCCACGCAGATCCAAGCACCAGCGGTTCAACGGCCGTGATCTTCATGCGGGTTCCTCTCGTTGAGCAGAATGCGGCTGTGGCATGCGCCCCAGCCGTTCCAGCAGTATCAATGGCAAACAGGCACTTTACCGCAAAGGCAAGAGCATCACAATAGGTCAGGGGAACGGGTTGGTATCGCTGAAGTCTGAATACGTTGGAGATACCTTTTGCAGCGAACGGCAACTTGGAAATGGTTGCGCCCGCCGGGCAGGGCAACGTAAGTTCAGCCCGGCAGACACAAACCCCCTTCCTGCACAAAGTGCAAGAACCTAAAATTTAGCTAAGAAGGGGGTTAGTTCCTGGAACGAAGTTCCTCGCAGCTAAGGCAGCACTCTGCCCACGGAATCGCCTTCAGGCGGTTGGGTGAAATCTCTTCTCCGCAGGCCTGGCATTCGCCGTAGGTCCCGCCTGCAACGCGCTCGAGTGCATAATCGATTTGCTGGAGCATGCGGCTGCGAACGCTCGCTGCCGTAACGTTGACATCCTGCTCAACGCTCTGGACCGCGAGTTCGATTTCATCTGGTGACTGCACGGTAGAGAGGGCCTCCGGGCGGGTTTTGGTACCGGCCAGGAGTTCCTGACGCTTCTTCAACAGCATTGCTCGGTACGCGTTTTTCCTTGCTTTCAAAGTTGCTGGCATCGTACAACCTTCCTTATTCTAATCGTATCTTCACTTCTACTTTTCTCTTTCCGGAGTTTCAGATGGTTTGGAAAGGGTGAAGGTTGCACAAAATTTAGCATGGAACAAAAAAAATCTCAAGACCCTCGGTATAATGTGGATAGCGAAGTCGAATTCTGTCCACAAGTGTTAGAATTATAAGCAGTTGGTCCTCCGCAATGTCCGGATGAAGGAGCGTGATTTGTGTCGAGCCGTGAAGAAATATTGAGCGCTATTCGTAACATATTGAAAACACAAGAGAAGACCGGGAATAAAGCGCCGACCGGAACGCTGCCGCCTCATCTTGAGAACGTTATGCCCTCTATTCCACCCGAAGATCTGGCTGGGCGTTTCGAGCAAGAGCTGGGAAGCCTGGGCTGCACGACCTACCGGGCGACGACCTTATCGGAACTGGAAGGAATTTTGTGTTCAATTTTGACACATGTTCAGGCAAGCTCCGTTGTCCTTACTCGGAATTCAGTCCTTAACCAATTGCAAATCAAAGAGATGTTGGAAGGAAAAGGCATGAGAGTCGCCTTATGTCCCGAGACCAACGCGAGTCAACCGCAAGGCAGCGCCTTCCGTGATGAGTGTTTTGCCGCGGATGCGGGCATTACCGGGGTTGACTTTGCGCTGGCCGAGACGGGCAGCCTCGTGCTGACCAGTTTAACGGAAGGAAGTCAATTGGCCTCGCTAGCCCCACCCGTGCATATCGCACTTTACCGGCGCAGTCAGATCAGGGCCTCATTGGACGAAGTCCTGCAGAATTTGCCCGTCTCCCGCGAACCCGGAAGTCTCAGCCCCGCCCGATCTGTGGTTTTTGTCAGCGGCACCAGCCGGACTGCGGACATTGAGCAGATTCTCATCCGTGGCGTCCACGGTCCACGGAGCGTTCACGCCATCCTGGTAGAAGAATCCTGCCTGGCTGGATGACCATTTTCCGCTTCCGCCCAGGCCAGAATACTCGCCCATTCTCCAAGCCGGCCCCCGGATTGTGTCAGAAAAAGAATATTGTTGATTTTGTTACCTTATGGCACAATGAAACTGCGTTTGTCGCTCTTGTATCCCTTTCGAGTTGTACTCAAAGGCTGCGAGGGAAGATTGCGGCTGTTTGTGTTTTTCAGCCCCGGAAGTGAAGTACAGAACTGACGGCGCCAACTATCAATCAAGGAGCAGAAGTAAACGTGAGTAACAATCGTGAGCAAGGAACCGTAAAGTGGTTCAACGCCAGCAAAGGGTATGGTTTTATCCAGCGGCAAGGTGGCGAGGATGTTTTCGTCCACTTTTCTGCGATCCAAGGAGATGGTTACCGTAGCCTTCAAGAAGGCGCTCCCGTCGAGTTCGAAGTCGTGAGGGGCCCGAAGGGGCTTCAAGCGGCCAATGTAGTACAACTCTAAGAGCCAACCGGGGCCGGACGACCTCCGGCCCCGCACTTCCCGGCTTTTCCACACGAATACTCCCCAGATCAATTTGGAACGGTGTTCGCAGGCACGAGCTGAAGGCTCTTTGTCTGCATTTTGTCCGGAATGGACATCGTCACCGGCCGCATTCTTGGACTCCGTCATTCCCATCCTCATGCGGCATCTGCGAATCGGCAGGCTCGACTTGCACACCAGCAAGCCCGTCCGCTATGACCCGGCAGTGTCGTCCCGATTCGGATTTGTTGCATTAAGTTTTCCTTGGAAGAGGATGGCATCCAGCCATCTCTGCTTTAGTTACATCCCTCCACTGAACAGGTCGATTATTTTTCAATCCTCTGGCGAGAGTGCTAGAATCTGCGGGTAAGCGCATAACAGGGTTGCCGGCGCAGCCGGCACGCTTTGCCGCAAGAGTCGCGCGCATCTGGAGCGCTCTGTTCGTTGATTGCCAGGCAAGGGCCGAGATCATGACTCCTTTGATGGAAGAGATCCTGAAGCAACCGGACGCCCTTTCGGGTGTTCGCAAATACTACGCCAGTCCCGGTGCCATCCCACAGAACCTGAGGAAGAAGCTCGGGGTCTCCCGCGAAACTCTGGTGGTTTTTACGGGAATGGGATCTTCGCTGCACGCCGCTTACCCGGCGCAGGCGTGGCTGACTGCAATGGGATATCGCGCGATTGTCTGGGAGGCGGCTGAATTGCTGCACCATCACCTGAAGGTGCTCAGCCCCGACACGCTGCTGGTAGTTGTTTCCCAATCGGGCGAAACGGTTGAGGTAACCCAGCTTCTTGAGGTGCTTCCCAAGAAGATCAACGTAGTTGCCGTTACCAACGTGGAGAGCAGCACCCTGGCCCGGAAGGGAAAGCTGCTGCTTCCTATGCTGGCCGGCGTCCAGGCGACGGTCAGCACCAAAACATATTCCTGCGCCGTTGCGGTGCTGATGTACTTTGCCTTTGCGCTTGCCGGTGAGTCCAGCCGGCCGCTGAGCCAGACGCTGATGAACGCCGTGGACGCGCAGGAAGAAATTCTGGAGCGTCATGACGACCTGATGCTCCCGACGCTTGAATTCTTCAACCATCCGCCTTACGTTGCTCTCCTTTCAAGAGGAGCGGACATGGCTTCGGCCTTTCAGGGAGCCCTGATGCTCAAAGAAGTGGCCCGCCTGGCCGCCGAGCCGATCACAGCGGCGCAGTTCCGCCACGGGCCGATCGAGATCGTCAATCCCTCGCACTGCTACATTATTTTCGCCCGGCACACGCATCCCGGGGTGACGACGCCTCGCACACGCAAGCCCGCCACACTGCTGCTGAAACTGGCTGACGACATCCGCTCACATAAGGGGCGGGTCCTGCTGATTTCTGACCGCGCGGTTGACGATGTGACCAACATGCGGCTGATCCAGGTTGACCCTATCCGGCTGGGCCTTGGGACATTGGTGGATATCGTCCTCATTCAGCTTCTGGCCCACGATTACGCGTTGCGCGCCGGCTTCGAGCCCGGCAAGTTCTGGATTGCCGAAGGCGTCACCCGCCACGAATAGCGCCCGACAACGCCTGCCGAACGGCGGCTCCCAAAGCCTGTAATTTCCCGGAACGGTGGCGTACTCCAGCCAACATTCCATACGTGGCCATGTGCTGCATTGCATGAAGCGCCTGCCGAGGGAACGTCATCGGGAAGGTAAAACAGGCTAGCAAGTGTCCGGTTTGTTCCCGGGTCCGCTCCGGTTCGTTTTTTCCGCTACCATTTATTTTCAACAACATGGCCCGCTTCGTTTTTCGGTTCGTTTCCGGTTCGTTTTTTCAACAGCCTAGTGTTTTCAACAACTTCTCCGCTTCGTTTTCAGGTTCGTTCCGGTTCGTTTTTTTGGTCTGTTCCTGTGTTTTCAATAACTTCTCCGGTTCGTTTTTCAAAATAACATCTTTTTCTTGTCCCATTCGTCACATTTGCCACCTAAAAACGCCCCCGTTAAGCGGAAATGAGAATACCATGCTAGCCAACAAAAGTCAA
>JAJXZM010000490.1 GCA_021780055.1 Acidobacteriota bacterium | reverse complement strand
ACTGGCTGCGTGATTTCCGTGTCCTTCAGATGAATGGCCAGAAGGCGGTCACGGATGTCCCACACGGCCTGATAAGGGTCAATGTATTGCCTGACCAGATGCGAGGGATCAAACTCCATCCCAAAGTGGCGGCTCGGAATCAGCTCGAAAACTTTGTCCCACGCGGCCGGAACCGTGGCGAAATTGATGGCCGTAGGATAGTTCTCCCAGCCCATTGAAACGTCATACCTTTCGCAGACGGGCTGAAACTTGTCGTGGAACACCTGGGCGAGCTCCTTGGCCTGCCGGTCAAAGTCTGCGCCGGGAATGCCGCCGCTGAATGCGCCAACAAATTTGCAGCCCAGGCGATGAGCGAATTCGAGGTTATGGATGAATTTCTCGTTCATCTCGCGACGCACGGCCGGGTCGGGGTCAATATGGTTGATGCCCTTCCCCTGCAAATCGAAGAAACCTTCGACGCTGATGATGCGGCACCCCGTGTCGCGCGAGGTCGCAATGATCTGGTCAATCTGGCTGTCGCTCAGATAAGGATTGAACTCCTTGCCCGTCTTCACCACAACGCCTTCGTAGCCCGCCTCGGTAGCGAAGGCCAGCTTCTGGGCCGAGTAGTTTGTGATGATGGCCAGTTTCGGGAATTTGGTGCCGGGAGCAAGCGGAGGATCAGGATGCTTCTTGCCTTGCCCGGTTTGTGCTGCCAGGCTTCCGCCGGTCCCCAGTGCCGCGGCCGACACACCCGCCGCCTTCATGAATTCGCGTCGTCCAACCCTGGATTCCCTCATGATTATGCCCCCTTATAAATTGAAGGGTGAGTATAGGCCAAGCCCCTTGGCACTAGCAACTGAAAACATTATGCACGGATAACAGGCCGCAACCACCCCATAGCTGCGGCAGGCACTGTAACTTGCAGATGAGAACCACAAGCGGTCTGCGGCTGTTTCCAGATCCTACAATTCTGGACGGGAGTCGGCAGATGGGCTTTCGCCCGGCGGGGGATCGCCGACAGCCAACGGGTCTGCCGCGGATGGAAGAGGCATCACCATGCGAAGGAATGGTGGGGCAACCAGGGTGGTGACAATGCTCATCACCAGCACAATCGAATAGACCGCATCGGAAATGGTGTGAAGAGTCAGGCCGACTCCGGCGACAATCAGGCCGACTTCGCCGCGCGGTACCATTCCAACGCCGACGCGCAGCGCATCCTTATAGCCCAGCGACAGGCAGCCCAATCCGCAACCCACAAGTTTTCCCGCAATGGCCAGGACGCAGATGACGGACGCCATCCCAATCAGGCCCGGAGTTACAAAAGTGTGGACGTTGACCTGCACTCCGAGGATGACAAAAAAGAATGGGGCCAGAAATTCGCTGAGCGGGTGGGCGTTCTCGTGGAGTTTCCACCGCTCACTGTGGTCCGCCAGCGCCAGTCCTGAAAGGAAGGCGCCAATAATCGCAGCCATGCCGATATAGACGGACCCGAGAGAAAGTCCCAGGCAAAGAATGATCGACAGAATGAAGGCGGAGTTCTGCGCGCGAAGTTTTTCCACGTGGGGCTGAAACCGGCCAATGATCTTCGAGCCGAAGAAGATCATGAGCAGCGAAAACACCACGGCCTCCGCTGCCACCGTCAGGAGTTGAACGTAATGGATCTGGCCCGTCGAAAGGCTGCTGACAACCGCCAGGACCAACAACCCAAGAATATCGTCAAGGACTGCGGCCGCCAGGATCACGCGGGCGGCCCGCGTTGACAGGGCCCCCAAATCCCCCAGGACCCGGGCCGTGATGCCCACGCTGGTGGCCACCATTGCGGCCCCCACGAAAATCGATTCGACCGTGGAGTGGCCGCCAAACTTCATGTACCAGAGACCCAGGACGAAGGGCACTACCACACCAAGAATGCCCACGGCGATGGCTGTCCAGCCCACTTCAAGCAGGTCGCGAGGCTTTGTTTCCAGTCCGACTGTGAAGAGGAGGAAGACCGCACCAATTTCCGCCACTCCGAAGGTCAGCTCATTGGAGTGGACCAGACTCAGAAGCGACGGGCCCAGCAGAACGCCGGCCAGTAGTTCTCCCAAAACTCCAGGCTGCCGGAGCCGTTCAAAGATTTCCGCCAGAAGCTTTCCCCCGGCAAACATCAGGAAAAGTTCCAGCAATACCCTGCCCGAGTGTTCCATAACTTTAAAGGTTCCAGTGGACTGAACACTGCTTAGCCGTTGGCGGCCACTTGGAGCAGAATCCGGGGCGCCAAGAAATTACGACTTCCTTTCTAAACGAAGTACGGCACAGAAATCAAATGACAGGAAAGAAGAAAAGTGGCCATCGTTGAGTAAAACTCATATTGCCAATGATAACTGCCCCCAGCACGGACCGTGGCCCCGGCCGCGTCCAGCAGGCCGCAGGCTACTTCTTAGGGATGATACCGCGAACGAAAGTTGCTTTGCCGGAATCAAGCTCGATGCGCGTAACATGGTTCGGCAGCAGGAACGGTTTGCTCAGGTCGATTTTATATTCGGACTCGACATAAGTCTGAATCAGCCAGTTGACCAGCCAATCGGACAAGGTGGTGCTGCCGATATGAACGTCTCTGATGGCAAGCGTGCCGGTCCCGTCTTTGGTCTCCAGCACGCCGAGCGCCGTAAGATGCTGTGTACCCTGGAAGATCGAAGCAAGCAGCCGTGCGCCCAATTGATTGCCAAGCTGCTCTGAGGGCTTGAGCTGGTCAAAATTAACGTTGGCGGCTCCATGGACGCCGTCTGGCTTGATGTGGAGGGCCAGGTCCTGAACGCCCGCAGGCAAAAACGCGGGGCGGTCGTACTTGATATAAGAATTCACTTCATCATCCGTGATGGTAATCGGGCGGAGAGACTTGCCTCGCACAGGTCCAGTCGCGGAAAGCTCCATCAACTTCGACTGAAACATACTCGCTGCCATAGGAGACAGACCCGTCCCCATGCGCAGTTGAGCAGGAGCAGCTTCCGTTGCCGCCACGAAGAGGCCCAGCAAGACGCCACAAGCCGCGACGGCCAGAAGCACCACCGGAACCAGATAGCTCCGGGGCATGTGCTTGGTGGGAACAATGGGCTTTGGCAAGAGAACGACTCCTTAAGGTTGGGTTTGTGATATCTGGGCTGTCGGGACCATTTCAAGATTGCGAAGGGAACCTGCAAAATGAAGGTCTGCCATCCGCGGAACAGGGCCCATGCTTCCCGGATGGGCAGGCGCCCAGGACCGGCGAATGCCACGCAGGTCAGCACGGATCAGCAACCTCGCCCTCCCGTCAAACCCATATCCACCTTGAAGTAGAAATTCGGCGCCGCCGACTTCCACTGGAAAGTCCTCAAGCGTCACCTGCAGGTCCCGGACCAGCAAGTGTGCAGTCGCTTTCGGGATAAAAAGGGACTGCGAATTCAGGTCCGTAACGTCCATCCCCATGTGGAGCGCCAGGGTCCGCAGGGGATCAAAGCCACCAACGCTGACGCCCTCAAGTTCCACCGTAGCCTTGCCGCGCATTGTACGCACAATTTCCGCATGCTCGGACCCGCTGGCCTGAAAGGTCCCGACAGCGGAAAAATGTCCGTGGGCTTTGTCGAAAACCTCCGGCAGATAAGGAGCCATCGATTGAATACTGGCTCGCTTAATGCTTGCGTTCCCCGTAAACTGGACGGGGTTCCTGGTCAGGTCAATCACTGCGGCCCCTTCTCCACGGCCGCTTCCTGCTTCAAAGACTACCTTCGCCAGGGTGATCCTTCCATCGTGAATTCCAATATTGGCTTTAAAACCATGCAGGGCAAGCTGACGGTAGGTCAGCAGCTGGGTGGAGAAATGCCCCCGCGCGTCCACATGGCTTGCCAGATAAAAAGTGGTGGGGCGCCGTCCGCCAAACAACGAACTCAAACCCGCAAGCCTGTCCAGGAAGGACGGCGATGACTGGCCTCCAGGCCCGGTGAACCACCGGGCCGCCTGTTCAATGCTCAGCCTGTCCGCTTTCAGGCTGAAGTTCCAAGGAGTTTTTGAGCCACGCTGGTGCGCCACCCATCCGGAGAAAACGCTGGTGCCCATCACCGCTACAACCGGGTTGATCATGACCTGCCTGTCATAAACCTGAACGCGGGCCCGCGGAATGTTCAGGGGGCCGTTCAGCCCAGGAACCAGAAGCCTGGCGCTGCGGATGCTGGCCTGGGCAGTTACGCTGGGCCTGCTCCAGGGCCACGCGCCGCCAGCAAGGTGCAGAGTGAATGCTCCAACGCCTTCGGCCTGCAGAGGGCTTGCCTGGAGAAGGCCCAAAGCCCGTCCAAAACGAGCCAGGCTGCTCAGATTGACGGTGTGCGAAGAGATCGTCAACGTATACGCTGGTTGGACTCC
>JAJXZM010000151.1 GCA_021780055.1 Acidobacteriota bacterium | reverse complement strand
TGCGGCGCTCCGAAGCCTGCTCCGCCGGTTCCTGTCTGCGGCCAGGCAAATGCCGGGCCCGTTCCAGTCTGCGAATTGAGGAACTGCCGCGTAAAGGCCTGAGCGGTTCCTGTCAGCGAGTAGTAAATGCTGCCCATGCTGGCGGCTTCATAAGCGCCGAGGCTGCCGCGCACAACCGTCCTGTCATTGCTGAACGGCTTGTAGGCAAAACCGAATCGAGGCATGAAAGCCTTCGATGTGGTGCGGAGCCCCTGAGGGAAGCCCGCCTGCGAGGCTGAAAGTACCGGCGTGCAAGCCGCTCCGTTCATCGAGGTGGGGTCAGAGGCCGTGGCCGGGATGTTCGGGTTAGGGCAGGCGTCAAACGACTGCAGGAATGGAGGAGAGAGAATACCGGCGAACCCATCCGGGTAAATGACCTGGCCCGACCGAGCAATGTGGTTGTTGAAATTCCCGATGTTACCGCTGGCATCCGTGTAGCCCGGATGATATTCCCATCGCAGACCATAGTCGAGGGTCAGCCGGGAATTGACGCGGAAGCTGTCCTGCGCATAAAGGGCCAATTGGTGCGCGCTGCCGTTGTTATCCTGAGTCACGTTGTCCACGTCCGATTCGTTTGGAAGCCCCATCAGAAAATCGGCGAAGTCGTTTCCTGTGAACATTCCGTTAAAACTGAATGTCCCATAATTGTCCGCGCCGAAAAATCCCAGCGGAGTAATCGCCCGGACTTTGCGCAGGTCAAACCCGAACTTGAGGGTGTGACGGCCGCGCACCCAGGTGAGGTCATCCAAGAATTCGAAAGTTTTGGATTGGCTGGCTGAGTTCAGGCGATCAACTCCCAAGTTCGTGGCAATGCCGCTGAAGTCCACCTCCGTGACGCCGTTCCACCAGAGATTGGATACCCCGTTCAGCCCCAACGCGCTGGTGAAGGCTTTGCCGTCAAAGGGGTTCGAGCTTCCGGAAATGTCGTTTGTAATCCCAAAGCGGAACTCGTTGAGCATCGTCGGGGTCAATGTGTACGTGGCGGAGGCCACCAGCATGCGAACGTGCTCATAGTCGGAACTAGAGGGGATAAGAAGTTCTTGAGGAGAGAGTTGGCTGATATTCTTGAAGGTGTATCGGGCGAAGACTGACAGCTTGGAACCGAAGTTCTGATCGCCGCGGACATCGAAGGTATTTGAGTCCAGGTTGGCAGGGGCGTTCACATTGTAGTTGTTGCTGGTGAAAGCCGTATTGTTGTTCGGCTCGGGGTAAAGCTTGAGAACCGCCTGCGCAATCGGGCTGATGTTGGTCACCTGGTTGTTCTGCAGAGGGGCCCCTGTATAGGGGTCAATGAGTTGTTGGGTCGGGTCGTTGCAGAGACCGCCGGTAAAGCCTGCCGTGCAGAGCGAGGAGAGATCACCGTTCCGCATGGCGTCGGTGGGGACTGTGTTCTGGATTACCCCGCTGCGCGGAAACCGGAAACCTTCGAAGTCGGCGAAGAAAAAAGTTTTGTCGTGCCCGTTATAAAGATGCGGAATTACGACCGGCCCACCCAAACTCCCGCCGAAGTCATTCGCGACCTTCTTGGGTCTGGCAGTGGCACCGAAGGGAATGGCATCGAAAGCTGCGTTCTGGTGGTACCAGAATCCGCTGCCGTGGTACTGGTTGGTGCCGCTCTTGGAGGTGGTGGTAATGTCAGCCGGGTCGCCGTACTCGGCTGGTGCGCCTACCCCCTGCACTCGCATTTCAGCCAATGACTCAGCGGAGGGGAAAGCGTCGCGCAATGGGTCGTTGCCCGTGTCGTCAGTGGTCGAAATGCCGTCCACAGTGAACTGTGACTGGCTCTGCAAACCTCCCTGGATTGAGACGTTGCCGTTCTTGTCCGGTTGCACGCCGGGAAGAATGGTGAGCAGGTAGTAGGGGCTGTTACCATTGGCCGAGGCCCGATAGTTCGTCGGCAGGTTGTTAATCTGGAGAGTCTGGTAGTTGGATGAAATCGTGGCATTGTCGGTGGTGATTACGCCCATCGCTTTGCCATTGACCGTAACCGACTGGGTGACTTCGCCTACTCGCAACGTGACATTAGCGCGCAGCGTCTGCCTTGCTGTTAACTGAAGGTTTGTTACCTGAGATGACTCAAATCCGGACTTGCTGACCGCGACGGTGTAGTGGCCTGGCTTGGCATCCACCAGCGTGTAATTGCCGCTTGAGTCCGTACTTGTTGTCCGGGTGCTGCCTTCGTCCGTATTAGTGATCAAGACTTTCGCGCCTGGGACTACTGCCCCTGACGTGTCTTTCACCGTCCCCAGCAACGTCCCGAACGTTGATTGCCCCTGGAGCCTTCCGGAGGACAGGACTAGCAGTCCTGCCAGCAGAAGCGCACCTATCAGATGTTTCTTGTGCCCCATCATCTTCCTCCTCGTGAATTAAAAGGGATAGAGAGTTGTGAATTGTAATCGCCTATCATCCGCCCCCACTGTTACAGAACTATGACAAGGCCGTGAAAATGCGGTTAAACGTCCCCACCTTCAAGTCAACGTGAAGGGGGCCGCCCCTATGCCCCTTTCACTCAAGCTTTGCTGATGTACCCCAAGCCCGCGAATATCGACAGGTATTGCAGCTTTGATATGAAGAACCGGAAGCGCGATTAGAATCTGGGTCGGGGCGGGTTGTATAGTGTGTGTTTAACGCTATTGGTGAAAATTAGCGTGGTTGTTTCAGCCGCCGGTATTCGGAGGGGGTTACGCCGACGAGGTTCTTGAAAGTCTTGGTAAACTGGCTTTGGTCCGGGAAGCCAACACCAACAGCAATATCCGCAAGTGTAGAGTCTCCCCGCATGAGCATTTGACAGGCCTGCTCGATCCGGAGTTGGCGAATCCGCTGGCCGATGGTGCACCCCTTGTGCCGGTGGAATTCCCGTGCCACGTGAACCGGATGTACTCCTGCGGACCGGGCCAATTCGCCAAGAGTGAGCCGCTCAGTGAAACGGCTTTGGATCATGTCTTCTACCCGGCGGAGCCATGGCAATGACTTGGGCGAAGTCGTCTTGTTATCGTGCCGGGCGATTTCAGCTATAAGTTGAATGGTCAGTCCTTCGATTGCAAGCCAGGAAAGGTCATCCATCAGGCGGAACTCTGAATAGAGACGCGCGGCTACCCATCCCGCCTTGCCCCTGTGCATTTGCACCGCTCCCTGAAGGAACCCCGAATGTTCGCATAATCTCTGCAGCCGTCCACTGGAAAGCTCAATGTTGAATTCTCTTGCGCCCTGCTCGTGGAAATGGTCGTAGTGGACCTCTCCAACGGGGTGATACATAATCGTCCAAGGCTCGGAGGAACGCACGTGGTTCCTGCAAATCTGGGTGGAGTGGCCATTCAAGGTCACACCAATGTAGGCGTATTCGTGGGAGTGTTCCTTATTCTGGAAATTGGGGCCATAGGAAACTTCAGTCAGCCTTATGCCCCCGAATTCCAACGATTTTAAGAATTTGCCGTGGAAAGAGCATGGAGAGAACTTCGCGAGGCCGCGTAGCTCTTCATTGCGGTCTTCCTCAATGGATCTGACCGCACGTAAAGCGACTTCCTTTGTCTCTGGGTCCCGCCCCATCATGGATACCCTTTGCCCTAATGAAAGCTGGCCTCAATCCCCGTTACAGGTTTCCAAACTCAGAAACTAGTTTGCCGCGTCATAGGAACCATGCTGCATGACGCTCTCTGGATGTCAAAGCGAAAAATCGCAGGGACTCTCGGGTTGCGCCGTACCGCCAGCGTAGTCCCTTTGGTGCCGTTCCGAGCACTAACGATCCCACTGCAACGCACCCTGTGACCTGACCATCAGCGAAGGGCAGCGGCAAGCTTCACAATTGGATTACCCCGCACCCGTCGGCCCCTTCATCACCAGACACGAGATGGTTCCAATCAACTTGCTGAGGATGCGACGAGTTTCGTATAGAGAGCAAGGTTTTGTCAACAAGGTTCGCCTGTATTGTCACTGCAAAGTGAGAAGTTCCTGTATGAGCAAAGTAGAAAGTTCCGGTGGGAGTGGTAGAAGCCTGGGGGACGAAAAAAGCAGAACTGATGTTGAATCAGTGAAATCGGGATCGGATGATGGCTTTGCAAGGGATGGAGCAACGGCCTTGTGGCATCCGGCGCGTCCCCAATACCCATGATTTCAGATCAATGCAAGGGGGGACTGGACGATCAAATAACCTGGCTGGCCTGACGCTTGGGGTGGACCAATTCCCCACCAGTCCGGAGTTACACGTCAGGCTTGGGATCGCACGAGCGCGCCAGCCTGCTTCTGGATCTTTCTGATCGCTTCTGCGATCTGATCCATGTCATCTTTCGTTCCCAAAAACATGGTTTGTGTGAACCAGACAGCCCT
>JAJXZM010000469.1 GCA_021780055.1 Acidobacteriota bacterium | reverse complement strand
GTCATCCCGACCATCGGTCGTTACGACGATTTGCGCCGGATGCTCGCCAGCCTCGCTGCCCAGACCCGCCTGCCGGATGAAGTCGTCATCGTGGATCAGGACGAAACCAGCCAATGCTTCACCCGCGAATTTCCTCAACTCAAGATTCGTGTCATCGCCTTGCCCGGCTCGGCATCCCGCAAAAGAAATGCAGGTTTCAAGGCCGCCCGGCCCGACGCCGACCTGATCGGCTTTTTCGATGACGACATTGTGCTGGAGCCGCAGGCCATCGAAGCCCTGTTGCGCTTCTGGGCGAACGCGCCGGAAGACTTGGGCGGGACCGGCTGCAATATGGTGAACCATCCTCCGGTTTATGCCGGTCGGCTGAAGAGCCTGCGCCTGGCCTCCCGCCTCGGCCTTTACGATTCCGCAAAGGGCGCGGTGCTTCGCTCCGGTTTCCACACGCTGGCGCCGGGCGTCGAGCGGACAACCTACGTCCGCTGGCTTTCAAGCATGGCGGTCGTGTTTCGGCGTGAGGTCCTGGCAGAATTCACTTTTGACGAATGGTTTGAGAGCTACAGCTACCTGGAAGACCTTGACTTGAGTTACCGCGTCAGCAAAAAGTACCGGCTGGCCCTGGTGGCCGATGCCCGCTTTTATCACTATCCTTCGAACCTCGGCCGCCCCAACGCTTACCTGTTCGGAAAAAAGGAAGTGCTCAACAGGCTCTACTTTGTCTCCAAACACCCGGAGCTCTCACGGCCGCTCTGCTGCCTGGCCCTCTCCATCCGCGCCACCATGAGCATTTTCCTTGGCCTCACCCAGCGCAAGCTCGATTACTTCAAGCGCGTTGCGGGAAATCTTGCGGGACTTCTGACCATTCCATTGAAAGGCTTGAAACCAGCGGCCCGTTGAGGAGGTGACCCCGTGTCCACCGTCGGTAATTCGCTAAAACGTCTCACGTACCGGCCGGAACTGCTAAAACCCATCCAAAAGCTGGGCCTCAGCTCGGTCCTTCGGCGCGCTTATTTTCTCGCGGTGGCCCCGGCCGGGAAAGTGCGCATTAGTGTCGCGGGTGTAAGCGGATATTTCCGTGTTCGGGACGCCTCAGAGCTGAGGCGAATCGAGGGCCCGACCTCCAGCCGATCTGTTAGCAGCTCGGAGATGGATTCGCTGAGATTGCTGATCAGGAGCGTCCGTCCGGGCGATATTGTCTTCGACATCGGGGCAAACGTTGGTCTGTACAGCATACTTCTCGCAAAAGCGGTGGGGCCAACTGGTCGCGTATTTGCCTTTGAGCCCGATAAACGAAACCGAACCCGTCTGGGAGAGAACACCCGGTTGAACGGATTGGAAAACATCAGAGTTTTCCCTAAGGCGCTCGGCGAGGGCAACTACAGAGCATCGCTTTACGTTCGGAATAACGACCCGTGCCAGTCCAGTCTGGCTGCGTGCCAAGCGTCGGGTGGGCAATTGGAAGAAATTGTTGATGTTGTGAACGGCGACGGGTTTCGGATGGAGCGGTCCCTTCCGGTTCCACGCGTAGTGAAGATCGATGTCGAAGGATACGAGCACAACGTAATCAAGGGCCTGCGGCACACGCTAGCTGAACCTGCCTGCCACCTGGTGTGCTGTGAAATTCACCCTCACCTGCTCAAGGACACAACGCCACAGGAGATACTCGAGTCCCTAAGGTCCTTGGGTTTCACAAGGGTTAACGTCAGCCAGCGTGGACTTGTGCAGTACGCCGTAGCCAGCAAGAATTGATTGCGGCGGCTTAAGTTCTATCCATACCTTGGAAATCCGGAACGATGACACTTGCCGACCCCCTCCTAAGCGTCGTAATTCCTGCTTACAATCGTGCCACGATTGTTCCGCGCGCGATCTCCAGCGTTCTGGCGCAAACGTATCAAGATTGGGAACTGATTGTGGTGGATGACGGCTCGAAGGACAGAACGGACCTGGCCGTGAAAGCCTTTGGAGATTCCCGCATCCGGTACCTGCGCCACAGTCAAAACCGCGGCCAGTCTGCCGCGCAGAACACTGGCATTCGAGCGGCGAGGGGAAAATACGTGGCCTTCCTCGATTCGGACGACGAATGGCTGCCGGACAAGCTGGCCGGGGACGTCAAAGCCTTTGGAGCCACCCCCGGGGCGGGAATGGCGTATAGCGGCAAGAGGTTGGTGGACGAGAGCGGGCGTGTGCTCCTGGTAAGAATGCCCACGCTCCGAGGGCGGGTCTATGAGGATCTTCTGGCCTGGGATTTTATCGGGACTTGTTCCCGGGTGACTGCAAGGAAGGATGTCCTGGACGCCGTCCACGGCTTTGACGAAAGCCTGGTGAACTGTCAGGACTGGGACCTGTGGGTGAGAATGGCCATGGTGGCAGAGGTAGCGGCGGTGGACAAATGCGTAGTGATCCGCCACCTGGGTTCGGACCACGTGTCAGGCAGCCTGCGCTCAATCTGCGACGGGAAGATGAAAATGATTCATAAACACCGTGAAGAGATGCCAGATGGCGTGTTGGGCAACCACCTCGGGGTTGCATCAATCCTGCTCATGAATTATGAACCCGCACGCGCACGGAAATTGGCCCGCGAAGCCCTCGCCTTGAAGTTCTTTCAACCCAGGGTATTCTGCGCTCTCACCGCGTCGCTGCTGGGAAACACAACCTATCGTACGCTCTTTTCAAAGTACGCAAGCGCCCGCTACGGGTTCTATGTCGGACGTGCAGCCATTTGAAGAGAATTAGACGGAAGTTGGTACGAAACCATTGTCCAAATTCATCGGTTGACGCCAGCAAAGAGAATCGAACGATGAGAGTACTTGTGTGTGCATTCGCTTGTAGCCCCGTGGGTTGCCGAGGGCTTGGAGATGGGGAGGCCGTGCTGGGCTGGAATATTCTGAAGCAGATAGCCAGATTTCATGAAGTCTACGTTCTTACGCATCCCTGGAATCGAGAAGGTATTGAAGAGGCTATTCGCTCGAGCAATCTCAACATCAACGCCTGTTATTTCGATGCCCCGCGCGGAGTGACCTTCTTAAGGCGGATGCAAGGGGCCTTCCAGATCTACGCCTATCTCTGGCAGCTCAAGGCCTATTTTTTGGCCCTCCGACTTCATAGAGAGCATCCTTTCGATCTCTTCCACCACGTGACGTATGCCAACGATTGGATGGCCAGCTTTATCGGCGCGCTGCTTCCTGTTCCTTATCTTCGCGGGCCCTGCGGCGGCGCCCAGCAGGTCCCCAGGGCATTCCTTGCTGGATTCTCCCGCCGGGGCTGCTTCTGGGAACGCGTCCGCTCCATCGGCCAGCAGGTGTTGCGGCACGACCCCTTCTTTATACTCAGTCAGCGCAGGGCTCGAGCTATTCTGGTCTGCACGCCCGAGGCTCTCAATACCATTCCCGAAAGGTGGAGAAATAAGGCACAGCTGTTCCCTGTGAACGGCATTACCACCAAGGATCTTCGCCTGACGGAACGTAATGGGCACTCAGATTCCCCGGCGCGGATGCGGCCTCACGACAAATTAGACTCGAACGGAACCCCAAAACCATTTCGGGTCCTCTCAGCAGGCAAGCTTCTGGAATTGAAAGCGTTTGACCTGACAATCCGCGCCTTTCAACGCTTCGCGCAAAAGGCGCCGGATACAACCTTCACCCTGATCGGCGACGGTCCGGAGTTCGTTCGTCTTGAAAGGCTCGTCCAGGGACTCGGGTTGGGCGGTAAGGTCCAGATTGAGAAATGGATGCCAAGAGAAGAGTTGCTGAGAACGATGGCTCAATCGGATGTCTTCCTGTTTGCCAGCCTGCGCGATGGCGGAGGTGCTGTGGTGATCGAAGCCATGGCCGCCGGCAATCCTGTCGTCTGCCTTGATCATGCGGGGCCAGCAATGCACATCACGGAGGAATGCGGGCTTAAAGTCGTGCCGCGGAATCCTGATCAAGCTGTGGAAGAAATGGCTGAGGCACTTTTCCGCCTCTACCGTGACACGGGTTTGCGCCTTCGGATGGGAAGGGCTGCGCGTGAGCGCGCGGAACAGGTCTATCACTGGAACCGCCAGGGCGACCGGCTGCTGCACATTTATCAACATGCGCTGGGACTTGCCCCCCAAGCAAGTCCGAACGGTGTCGAATTGGGGCAAAGCATTGTCAGCAAGAATGCCTGATCCTGCAACCCGTTCAAGTAACAACCGCGCCAGCGAAAAACGAGTGAAGCTTTTATTTGCGGCAATTGCTCTCCTCTGGATACTGGTGTGGGGCGGCTACAACACGGGGATCTATGTTCTGCTTGCTCCCGGATTCCCCACTAGCAACATGCAGCTCTTCCAGGGAATCCGATGCCTCTTTCCTATCCTAGCCGCATGGCTGGCTTTGCTCGTTATGCTGGCGCAGGGGAG
>JAJXZM010000171.1 GCA_021780055.1 Acidobacteriota bacterium | reverse complement strand
CGGCAGCGCCGCCAGCTTGCGCAGCGACCGGCCGTGCAGCGGCGCCCAGGTTTCAGCCTTGCCGCCCAGGTCCGGCCGCGCAATCGAGCCGATGCAGATGCTGTCTCCGGTGAAAAGGTAGCGGTCATCAATCCGCAAGGCCACCAGGCCCAGCGTGTGCCCCGGAATGTGCACCGCCTCCAGTTCCACGCGTCCCACTTTGAAAATCTGGCCGTCGCGGATGGCGTTGTAAGGAATGGTGGCCGGAAGAACGTCCATGGGATGAATCGCGTCGTAAGGGTGCAAATGGTAGGGAGCGCCGCTCTCGGCGGCGAGCGCCGCGCCTCCGCTGATGTGGTCTGCGTGGCCGTGCGTGTCCATCACGCTTTCAATTTTGAAACCCTTTTCCCGGGCCAACTCCAGATAGGGATGAAGGTGCCGCAGCGGATCGATCACCAGCGCCTGGCCGTCGCTCACCACCACGTAGCTGAGGCAGCCGCGCGCGGGGCGGGCCACCTGGTAGATGGCAAGCTCCGGCGTCTCAACCACGGCGTGCGTGGAATAATAATTCCCCCACGCCTTCATGCCGCCCTTCAGGTTGGCGCTCTCGTAACCAAGCTGGCGCAGCCCCTGCGCAACGTATTCAGACGTGTCGCCCTTGGCGCAAACGCTCAGCACCGGCAGGTCGCGCGGGATCTGGCCGTCCAGGTGGTCCCGGACGCAGGCCACCACGGAATCCACCATCTCATCCTGGCCGCCCAGTTCCAGCATCTCGAAGTATGGAACGTTGACGGCCGGCAGCGGCTCGCGCCCTTCCAGGCGGAACCGCTCAAACTCGTCGCGGTTGCGCACATCCAGCACAAAGAACTTGTCGCGGCGCTCCAGCGACACAAGCAAGTCGTCTGCCGTCCAGACCGGCTCAATCCTATTTGTCATGGGATACCCCACCCGCTGGCAGGATTATAGCAGAGCGGTGCATGCTCAGATAGGAACTTTTTGAAGGCCTATCGACTACGCCCTCGGAAAGCCGGGCCCCAATTTACTGCGAGCTGCGATCCTGCTGATAAACGCGAACGTAGTCAACGGTCATGAATTGAGGAAGCACGGAATCGTCCGGGGCGGGTTCGTCCGGCCCGCCGCAGGCGATGTTCATGATCAGATACATGGGATGGTCGAAGGACCAACCCATGGCCGGGTCCTTCGTATAAGTGAGGATCTTTCTGCCATCCAGGAAAAAATCCATGTGGTCCGGAAACCAGTCCAGACGATAGACGTGGAATTGGCTGTACAGATCATTAACTGTGACCGTTCGGGAGGGCGTTGGCCCTTGGGTGCCATGGATGTGAACCGCGATCCGGGCCGGGCGGCTTCCCCATGCCTCCATCAGGTCGATTTCACCCTCGGACGATTCGCCTTTGTTCGGCCCACGGTAAGGCCCGCGAACTTCTCTGCCGTTTGACAGGCGAGGAATCGGCGGTCCGGGAATGTTCGGAGTCCGCAATGGGCTCAGGAACCAGATGGCCGGCCAGGTGCCTTTACCCTCTGGCAATTTGGCCCTGATTTCAAACCGGCCGTAGGTCCATGATGCTGTGTCACGCGTGGTGAGACTGGCCGACGTGTACCGATGCCACTCGTCGTTGATGGAGGTTGGCAAAAAGCTTTGCGGTGTCTCTTTTCGCAGCTCAATCAGCAGGTGCTTTCCGTCCACACGCGCGTTGGCCAAGCGATCATACGTGTAATATTGCAGCTCATTGTGGCGGACATAACCTTCTTCGTAATTCCATTTGGCGGGATCGGGATGGCCCGTGTAATTGAATTCATCTGACCACACAAGTTTCCAGCCGGGTATTTGGGGGGCTTGCGCGTAAGCCGGGCTCACGAGGAGGCACAAGAAAAACACGGCTGTCAGCATCTTGCGCATGGGGATTCTCTTACATGTGAATTTTCAGCAAGAGGGTAACACAGACGCCCGTATTCCAGAAACTCAGTGGTTTCTTTATACCGTGGACAATTTTGTCTATCTTCACCGCTCCTGGAATTTGGAAAGCAGCCGCAGGATTTCCAGATACAGCCAGACCAGCGTAATCATCAGGGCGAAGGCACCGTACCATTCCATGAACTTGGGAGCGCCGGCCGCTGCGCCGCGCTCGATGGCGTCAAAGTCGAGCACCAGGTTCAGTGACGCGATGCCCACCACCACCAGGGAAAACAGGATGCCGATCGGGCCGTTGCCGAAAATTCCCGGGACCTGTACGCCGAAAAAGCCGAGCACCCAGGAGGCCACATAGACCAGCACCACTCCGCCCGTGGCTGCAATCACACCCGTCTTGAATCTTTCCGTGGCGCGAATCATGCCCGTCTTGTAAGCCAGCAGCATGCAGGCCAGCACGCCAAACGTGCAGCCCACCGCCTGCAGCACGATGCCGTGATAGAGGCTCTCAAACATGGCGGAGACGCCGCCCAGCACCAGCCCCTCCAGCAGCGCGTAGACAGGGCCCGTGATCGGCGCCCAAGTCTGCTTGAAGACGGTGGCCAGCGCCACGACGAGGCCGCCAATTGCCCCCACCATCACGTAAGGGCTGACCGCCGCCGGATTGCCCGAAGTGTAAAACATCTGCCACACCCAGGCCGCGGACGCAAAGGCCAGCAACAGCAGGATTCCGGTCTTGTTCACCGTCCCCTGGATGGTCATGCCTTCGCCGAGCTCGATGGGTCTTGCGTAGCCACTGAACGTGCGCGATTTCAGAACCGGATTTCTGGTTTCCATGCCCTAATTCCCCCTTTTCAGACTGCTTTTTCAGGTTAGCACGCGGCCGGTGAAAAAGTAAGACGAAGCCCCAGCGAGCGGCCCGCGCCCGCCGTTGTGGCCTCATTCTAAAGCACCGGGGCGCGACGCCGCGTGGCTGCTCAGTTGGGCCTGCCGTTCTGCCGAAACCGGGCCCTGCCGCGGTGTGAAATTTCTCACACTATCCCCTAAAATCCGCAGCCAACACATGGTAAGATGCGGCCAATGGAGGTGAGGCAATGGCTAACTTTTCCCGACGTGATTTTCTGAAATCCGGATTAGCGGCAACGGCGCTGGCGGGCGCCGGAGCGCTGGGGCTGAAAGCGGCAACCCCGACGGCGACGGACATGGTAACGCTCGGCAAATCCGACGTCAAAGTGACGCGGCTTGCCTTTGGCACCGGCACCTTCAGCGGGCAGGTGCAGCGCGACCTGGGGCAGGAGGGATTCAACCGGCTGGTCCGCTACGCCTACGACCGCGGCATTCGCTTCTTTGAAACGGCGGAGTCCTACACCGACATGCACCTCATGCTCGGCATCGCGCTCAAGGGCATTCCGCGCGACAGCTATCAGCTGATGACCAAGCTCACCACGCGCCAGGGCGTCGATCCCATGCAGAAGATTGACGAACTGCGCAAGCAGGCCAACACCGATTATTTCGATATTTGCCTGCTCCACTACCAGCACTTTGCTGATTGGCCCACGGCCAGCCTCCGCTGGCAGGACGGCATCTCCGAAGCCCAGCAAAAGCACATCGTGCTGGGGCGTGGCGCGTCGGTCCACGGCCTTCCGGCGCTGCGGCAGGTGCCGGGAGAAAAGTGGCTCCAGGTCGCCATGATCCGAATGAACCACAAAGGCGTGCGCATGGACGCCGAAAACTACGCCACCAACGGATTGGGCAACGTGCCGGAAGTGGTTGACTACGTGGAAAAGTCCCGCAAGAAAGGCATGGGCGTCATCAGCATGAAGCTGGTGGGCGAGGGCCAGTTCACCAATCGCGACGACCGGCGCAAAGCCATGCGGTTTGCCTTCCGCCACGCCCGCGTCGATTCCGTCACCGTCGGCTACAAGAGCAATCAGGAAATCGACGAAGCCATCGAAAACGTGAACCTCGCGTTCGCATAAAGTTCATCGCCCAGGGTGGCACGCCGTCCCACTAAACCGCGAATCCTCTACCTTGGGAAAGCGTGGACGCCCCAGCGGCCCGGTGAGGGGCTTCGTAGCGCGGCCCTTTACGGGCCGCGGTTCTTGCGGTATCGACGGCGGGACTCGGCCTACTGCTATAAGGGGTGTTTCCCTGCGGTTGTCGCCCATGGCGCAAGCCATGGGAATAGAGCCCGCCCCAAACAAACCCAGCCCCGGCAGGGGCGAAAGAATTCTTTTTCGGCGCCGACGGTGGCGGGGGTTAAATTCCTTGCATAGTTGCCCTCGCCATCTGCGTCGAAAAACGTGAAGGCCATGTTATCGCTGATGCTCGGCGGAATTCAGCCGTTATTTCCAGGGTGGGGATGCCAGGTGGTAGTCGCCATTACCGGCCTGGTCGACGAACCTGAAAGTGACGTTATTGCCAAGCCGTGCCAGGTGCTGATACTTCCAGACCGAGAAGGGATGAGGC
>JAJXZM010000214.1 GCA_021780055.1 Acidobacteriota bacterium | reverse complement strand
GTGGAAGCCGTTCTCTTCCGCGGCTCCCGCATGTGACGAACCCAGCAGCGTTACGGCAGTCGCACCCAGCGCTGCCCCACTCGACTTCTTTAGAAATGATCGGCGATCTATTCGTCGAGACATAGCCTCCATCCAGCTCCCCGGCACCTTAAGAAGCGACTAACCCAAGCTGGATGAATACCTATCGAAAGGCCTGCAATTCCAGACAACCGGCCCTGCAGCCAGCAGGATATAGACCTTCCCTAAAGTGCCACTTCCAATCAGTTGATCGTGTTGTGCGTTTTATCCTTTTTGCGCCGTGGATTTATAGAGAATTCCAGTTATTAAGCGAAGTTTCCCCTCATAAAATCGCGTGCCGTCACGTTGCGTGCGTTCCTAACGGCAACATTGGGCCACCGTCCTTGCATGGACATAAGAAGACGGGTAGCCGGTCCAATGTCCCCTGTATTCGAAAGCTTCCGAGCGGAAACGCGGACTATGTTCTCGTCGGCAGGATTATAGTTTATGGGACGATTGAAGACGCGGTGTCCGGTAAGCTGCTCGAGGACTTTCTCGGAGTGGCCGTCCAGGGTCGGGTCGCAAATGTACCGCAGAAAGTCGCGGAGCCGTGCCGATTTTTCAAAAACCGGGCTAGCAAGCATGCGTTCGATAAACGCGCGCCGCTCCTGACGCGTATCTTCGTCACTCGCAGGAAGTGATTGTAAGTCTTTCAAAATCAGATACCCCGACTCAATGAGAAACTAGCATATTTAGCGGGTCTAATCAATTCAAGGCAAGCCCCACTCGCAGGGTTTCCAATTTCTCTCCGGTCACTTCCTGAAAACACTTGGTCATTGAATCTTCATGAAGCACACCTCATTTCGCTACGTGGCTATCAAAGAAACGTCGGTTTGGAAACACGGATTACCGTCTGGGCGGCCCCCGGGTCCAGTCACGACAAAGCAATCACTCTGCATCGCGGGGGGTCTCTATGCGCCCTTTTTTGAAGCCCGGTAGCGGCGGATCAGATTGTTGGTTGAAGTGTCATGTCCAAGTGGCGGTTCCGTCTCGGCCTCAAGTTCAGGAATGATTCGTTGGGCGAGCACTTTGCCCAGCTCCACGCCCCATTGGTCGAACGAATTGATGTTCCAGATCGTCCCTTGCGTGAAAACGATGTGCTCGTACAAAGCAACAAGTTTGCCCAAAGATTCAGGCGTCAACCCGTCAGCCAGGATGGTGTTTGACGGCCGGTTACCTTCGAAGACTCGATGGGGCACCAGCCAATCCGGCGTGCCTTCGGCCTTGACTTGCTCAGGCGTTTTCCCGAATGCCAACGCTTCACTCTGGGCGAAAACATTCGCCAGCAGGATGTCATGATGGCGGCCCAGAGGGTTGAGGGCGTGGTTGAACGCAATAAAATCACAAGGAATCAGTCGTGTCCCCTGATGGATCAGCTGATAGAATGAGTGCTGCCCGTTAGTCCCGGGCTCGCCCCAATAGATCGGCCCAGTGGCGTAGTTGACCTCCGTTCCATCAAGCGTCACATGCTTACCGTTGCTCTCCATCTTTAATTGCTGCAAGTAAGCCGGGAATCTCTTCAGGTACTGCTCGTAAGGCAATACGGCAATCGTCGGGGAGCCAAAGAAGTTGTTATACCAAACCGTCAGCAGACCCATGAGCACCGGCAGATTGCGATCGAACGGTGCAGTTCGGAAGTGCTCGTCCATCTGGCGAAAGCCTTGCAGCATAGCCCGGAAATTCTCGGGACCAATCGCCAGCATCGTCGAAAGGCCGATCGCTGAATCCATCGAATAGCGGCCGCCGACCCAGTCCCAGAAGCCGAACATATTGGCGGTGTCGATGCCGAACTTTGCAACCTCCGCCGCGTTCGTGGAAACCGCTACAAAATGTCTTGCGACGGCCTTCTCGTCCCCGCCCGAGCCGGCAAGCAACCAGGCACGAGCCGTGTGAGCATTCGTCATGGTTTCTAGTGTCGTAAAGGTCTTTGACGAAACAATGAAGAGCGTTTCAGAGGGGTCGAGATCGTGAACAGCCTCCGCGAAGTCCGTGCCGTCAACGTTGGACACGAACCGAAACGTCAGCGACCGGTCACTGTAATTCTTGAGGGCCTCGTACGCCATCACCGGCCCCAGGTCGGATCCGCCAATGCCAATGTTGATGATGTTGCGAATGCGCTTGGCAGTATGCCCTTTCCACACGCCTGCCCGAACGCGGTTTGCGAACTCCCCCATCTTATCGAGCACGGCATGGACCTGCGGCACCACGTTCTCGCCGTCCACAAGAATGGAAGCGTCTCGGGGTGCACGCAGGGCCACGTGCAAAACGGCTCTTTTCTCCGTAATGTTGATCTTCTCTCCCTGAAACATCGCGTCGATCCTCGATCGCAGTCGGGATTCTTCCGCCAGCTCGACAAGAAGCGCGAGCGTTTCGTCAGTGACACGATTCTTGGAGTAGTCCAGAAATACGCCCACTGCCTCTGCCGTAAAGCGCTCGCCCCGTTTCGGGTCTTTTGCAAACAGATCGCGCAGATGTAGTTTCCGCACCTGCTTATAATGGGCCTGAAGCACCTTCCAGGCCTTTCGCTCCGTCAGAGGCTGCAATCTGCCGCCCTCAGTGCCGCTCGCCGTGCGGTTCAACATGTTTGTGCTCCTTTTGTCCCTTGCCAGTTCACCCACTTGACGTATTCCTTCTCTGGCCTGAAGCAACGTGAAGTGAAGCTGCTTTGTCCCCAAGAAATTCGCACCTGAAGCCGGGCGGGCAACACTTTATCTTTCAGGCCTCACCCGGTCTCACGTCTAAGATTAAAATCATAACAGTCTCAGGAGGATTCGGGGATGTTCAAAACTCTATCTCTCAATGAACCATTCACATTACTAAGGCACAGCACTGGCAACTGCGCTTTGGAGCAATTCCTCGCTGGGGCAGATTCAACTCGCAGGAATATGGCGGACGAGTACTTGAAAAGGCGCTTAGTAACTGTGGCTGATTGATGTAAACTCTCCACCTGTAATTGTCTAGAAACCATGGCATTCATTTTGGAGAAATGAGCATCGGGGTGCCGGCAGATATTTCAAGATTTCCCACTGTCCCGAACGAAGGTCCGGCAGCAGGTGGAATCGGGTGAGGTCAAAATGAATCGACGGCGCTTTCTTAAGCAAGGAACATTAGGCGCGGGCGCAATAGGATTGGGCCACGCAGTCGGCGCATCCTCATTCACCTTGGCGCCTCAAGATCCGATTGCCGGTGAGGTTTCACAAAACCACCCAGGCACACCTTCCGCATCGGCGCTGCCACTCAAAGAAATTCAACTGGGCAATGCCGTGGTCGTTTCACGTCCTGATAAGCTGCCCTTTGCAGAGGAAACCGCGGCGAGAGTACTCGTAGAGGAAGTGGAAAAGCGAACGGCAATCCGTCTCGGCACTTCGACAAGGTGGCCGCAGGACGGGCCGGTTATTGCTATTACCACCGGCGAGTTTGGTTCAGTTTGGGGGCACGAAGTACCCACCCGGCAAGGGAAGAGTTTGCCGGAAACTCGCCCGGAAGGCTACCGACTTTATGTAGAAAACCGGAACCGCCAACCCGTTGTCTGGGTGGATGGGGCCGACGCACGTGGAGCTTTGTTCGGTGTGGGCAACCTGCTCCGGCGACTCAACACGTCGCGAGGCACGCTCTCGATTGCTTCTGATGTCGATATCGCCACGGCGCCTGCCTTTGCGATCCGCGGGCACCAGCTCGGGTATCGCGCCATGACTAACACCTATGACGCATGGAACCCCGCTCAGTTCGAGCAATACATCCGCGAACTCACTTTTTTCGGGGTTAACAGCATTGAAGGCATTCCCTTCCAGGACAAACGGCCTACTCCGGTGATGAAGATTCCGAGGCCGGAGATGAACCGGGCCATCGGCGAAATCTGCCAGCGATACGGCCTGGACTATTGGGCCTGGGTTCCGGCAACTTTCAATTTGAAGGATGAGACCCGCCGTAATCAATTGCTGCAACAATGCGAGCAGTTTTTCAAGGCTACACCCGTGTTCACGGGGTTCACCTTCCCCGGCGGCGATCCCGGCGACAACCCTCCGGAACTTGTTTTGCCGTTTCTGGAAGATATTGCCAAACTTTTGAGCAGGACTCATCCGGATGCAAAGGTCTGGTTAAGTCTGCAGCACTTCAGCCCCGCAGAAGTTGATTACACATTCAACTATATCGACCAGCAATCGCCGTCGTGGCTCGGAGGGCTCGTGGCCGGTCCCGGTAGCCCGCCGATGCAGGCAGTTCGCAACCGGCTCCCGGAACTCTACGGCCTGCGAGACTATCCCGACATCACTCACAACAAGCTTTGCCAGTATGAAGTGCAGGATTGGGACCAGGCTTATGCGC
>JAJXZM010000594.1 GCA_021780055.1 Acidobacteriota bacterium | reverse complement strand
CTAGCCCGGCCTAGGACACCGCCCTTTCACGGCGATAACACGGGTTCAAATCCCGTCGGGGACGCCAATAGAATCAACGACTTAGATAAAAACTGATCTCGTTTAAAACTTCTCGGTAACACTGCGGTAACGTAAAGCCCCCTTCAACGAAATGCCATTTCAAGATCCGTTTTGTCTGGCTTTTGCCCGCGCCCGTCTGGCGTGATTTGCCAGTCTACCGGGCAGTTGTAAGCCGTCTGGCCGGTTTCTGAGCTATAGAACAATTGTGTGTTTTCCGGTTACCGAGCTCACGCCCTTATAATTCTCCATTCATTTAAAACACCGTTTCGGAGATGGCCTCTGTGCTTAACCCTCAAGTGGACCATGCGGAGCTTGAGCAATCTCTCGGGCATAGGTATTCGCATTTCAGATGTTTACGTGTCGGCGGGCAAGGCGTTGTGCTGAGCGCGCGGCGGAATCTTGACGTTCGCCTTCAGCCAGCAAACGATCATGTTGCTCTCAAGATTCATTCTGGCGTTACTGAAAACGCGCGAGTGGATCGAGAAATCGAAGCCTTGAGAGGATTTGACCATCCCTGCCTGGCGTCGATTGTTGAACACGGAACAGTTGAGTTGCAAGGTGCACAGCATAGATATGTTGCTTGGAGATTCATCGAAGGCGCGGCTCTGGATGATCGCTTGAAGCGAGGCAGTGTCTCTCCGAGAGTCACTGCTTGCATCGGTCGAGATGTCGCGCGGGCAATCGAGCATATCTGGCAAAAACGAATCATTCACAGAGACATCAATCCGAAGAACATAATGCTCGCGCCACGAGAGGATTCGGCGGTTCTTATCGATCTTGGCGTAGCGCGCTTTCTTGACCAAAGCGTGCTCACGGCAGCAGGTCGGACTTGGGGCACACTTGGATACTTCTCCCCTGAACAGTGGGTCGGCCCCGGCGAAAACTTGACCTGCCATTCAGACGTTTTCGCATTAGGGGTATCGCTACAAGAAATTCTCTTTGGTAAGCACCCAACAGGTGGGGATCAGCAATTGCTATTGAGTGGGTCAATCCAGACTTCACGGTTGTGCCCAACGGCTCCAGCAATGCTTGCCAGTATTATCGACCAGTGTTTGCAGCTTCGTCCCGCGTTTCGCCCGATACCATCGGTTCTTGCACAAGAACTTGCAAATCTGGCAGCGCAATTAAATTGAGGCCGACATGTTCTATCACTGCACGAAGTACCAATTCAAACTCGAACGGCCTGAAGTCGTATCAGGCGGAATCATTGCTGCTTCCGGTATGCCTCGGATGCAACTTATCAAGAGGCAACGAAATCTTGTAAAGAGCTATCCGCATCTCGCGCATCGCATGTTCGATCCGCAGATGTACTTGGCGAAGATTCCGCAAACTTCAAAGTCAGTCTTAAAGCTGGCGACGTATCCCTGGTTTGGCGTCAC
The DNA here is from genome assembly GCA_021780055.1 of Acidobacteriota bacterium. Next base: position 2,946 of record JAJXZM010000594.1, on the reverse strand, counting down.
CAATCAGCCATTTCATTCCTCGCAGCACACTGTGCCTGAGTGGGTCGCCGCCAACGAAGCTCAGTTGAAGGGCAGTTGGACTTGCGCGGTACCAACTCAAGATGCCGACATACGTCAAGCCGTGATGTCCTGCATTGACTTTCAATTGAAGTTCGGCGTCGAGGGCGTTATTCTTCCATCGCCCCTGACAAATGTCATGTCGGGACAGTACGAACTTGAAACGAAGTTCTTGGACGCGGCAGAAGAACTCTGCAAACAGCTCTCAGTCAAGGTGCCGGTTTACGCAACAGTTGCTTTCTCTGATCAACTAGTGCGTGGAACCGACCCAATCAAAAACCCACTGCTTTCGACGATAACGGCACAAATTGCCGCGCGGAGCTTCATTCAAGGAGCGTACATCGTCATAGAACAATCAAATAGCAGCGGACATTGCTACAACTGCGAGGAAGGATGTTTGTCGTTATTGATGCTAGCGGATGACCTTTCACGCGGAGCGAAGAAGCGGGTTATTTGCAACTATGCTGGTATGTTCGGCGCATTGGGCATGGCGGCGGGTATAAGTATTTGGGGTAGCGGTCACTACAGGTCACAGAGGCGGTTTAGCCTTACAGACCAGGAGCAAGAAGAAGGCCGTGCATACCCACGCCTGTACAGTCATGGAACCTTCGGAGACATCGGTGTTGAGAACAATGCTGCGATCATTTACTCAGGACCGCTGAGGAATCAGGTCTTGAACAAGACCCCTGACAGTGATCCTCTACTTGCAGCATTCGCTGCGGGCAAATCCGTCGATTCGGTTCCAGCATGGAGGTATGTTCAGGGAAACGTCAGCGCAGCGGCGGGCCACTACCTTCAACTTTGCAAGGACGTTGACGACTTTCTCTCTTCTCACGATCCTGCGTCTCGCATTGTCGTTGTCGAAAAAGCGCTGGAGCGCGCAGTTAAACTCGCCAAAGCATTGCGCGAAGATAAAGCACTTGAGGCGGGGCAGCATACAGACTTAGGCCATCAGCAGGTCTGGCTGAATGCGTTCAGGAAATGGCGCGGATACTCGAAACTCTGATCGAGAAGCAACGAGGCTTTGTGCATTGCGATGAACCGTTCTGGTGTCGGGTTGTACTTGAAGCTCTTGGCGCCCACGTGAAGTCTAAGCGATGTGCCATGCTGCAACAGAAGGCCGACGCCAGCGTCCGCAAAGGCGCTCTCGATTTGTTGGGACGCTTCTACTTGGCTTCCATCGAGCACAACGAAGCTCAGATTCGCGAATTTCAGATAGGACTGTGCTTGGTCGAGCGCTTCCCGCCAGCGCGACATTTTCATCTCTACTGCAACCAATGTCGCCTGTCTCGCGCTGGCGTTCTTGGCTAGTACGTAGTAGCCTCCGTGTTTGGCGACAATTTGACCTTGACGAACGAGTCGGCTCAAAGACTCGCTGGCCTTTGATTCAGATAGGTAGAGAGCGCCACAAAGGTCAATGAGGTTGCAACGACCCCTCTCATCCAGTACCGACAGAATGTGTGCATCAATGATCGTAGCTGGCCTCTTGATCTTCACTTGAGGAAGAGTGCGCCAGTGGCAATAGAGAATATCGGGAATCACGCCGCAAATTGACGGCTCAAGGAGTTCCAACGCCTTCCGGCCGCGAGAGAAGATCGCGTCGTGCAATGCCGAGCCGAGCGCGGGGAACATTTCGCGCTCGTAGCGAAACTGAGTTTCCATAGACATCCGTTCAATCCTAAGGCCGAACTGTTTCCAAGTGCAAGAACCGGATACTCGATCTATCCGAAACAAGCTCCGACGCTGGAACAACCGGAGATCTGCGATTCAGGTTTCTGTTCTTTCGGCAAAATGGCCACACGGTGCTCTGCATCTGCGCCCCCCAAACAAAAGCAAACCGCTGCCAGTTTGAGTGGCGATTCGTCCCAGCGAGGGCTCACTGATAGAGAAGCGTTGTTTGGCCGGGAAGTCGCATTCTATTCCTCACTGTAGGCCGAATCTAGGAGTTTGACAGCGTCAGAAAGGAAAGCTGGGGATAGATGCTGATAGCGTGCTGCCATCCGCAAATCCTTGTGGCCAAGCAGGAGTGCGACGGTGTGGATGTCAGCACCCTGCATCCGAAGCCAGCTCGCGGCGGTGTGGCGTAGGTCGTGGAACCTGAAGTCCTGGATGTTCAACCGTGCGCAGACGCGAGAAAACGTGACGCTGACATGGGCTGGAGTGAATTCTCCGAACGGGCGGTGTATCGCTTGCGCTTTCTCCTGCGGCAGAACTGATTGAAGCGCCGCCGCTGCCATTTTGTTCAGATACACGATCCGACCATCACCATTTTTCGTCTGCGGCAGCAGGACACGGTTGCCTTTAAAGTCGATGTCCAGCCACCGCAATCCAAGGATCTCCGAGCGCCTCATGCCGGTGCAGGCAGCCAGTACAACAATTGGCCGCAGCCACTCTGGGCATGCCTCCGTCACCGCTTTCAGCTCTCCCGGTTGCAAGTAGCGGACTCTGCCGGCCGGCACCCGCGGCGGCTTGATCCCCTGCGCGGGATTGACAGGAATGATTTCCCACTCCATTGCCATCCGCAACAAATGCTTCAGACTATTCAGTTCTTTCTGGACGCTGTACGCCGACACTTCGCCGGAGCGCTTTGTGATGTACCGCTGAATGTCGCCGCGCCGGATGGTCGCCACTGGTCCTGGAAATGCTGGCTGCAAGTGGTCCTTGAGAATTCCCTGCTCCCTAACGTAGGCTCCGGAGCTCACACGTGCCTTTTGGTGGGTCAGGTACCGCGGCGCGAGCTCTGCGATGGTCTCCTTGCCAGGCGGCATAAAGCCCAGCACCTTCGCATGCTCCACTCTGAGCAGTTCTGCGGCCCGTGCAGAGCGGGCCTGCGTCAACGTCTGCGCATTGGTTTTGCGGTAGCGCCGCCGCCCCTGGGCATCAGTCCAC
>JAJXZM010000239.1 GCA_021780055.1 Acidobacteriota bacterium | reverse complement strand
GGCCAATGCTCTGGGACGTCCGCAATGCCTTTACCGCAATCTCTGCACTGGAATGCACGGTTCTGCTGATTTTGGTGATTTCTGCGGTGAAACATTGGCGTTTTAGCAGGTTGCGAGATCCCGTAATCTCCTGGGCGCTGGCCTACCTCGTATGCTGGGCATCTCTCTACGGATTTGGCGGATACGCGAACCTCGGCATGGCGGTGCGGGAGCGCCTGGAAGAGATTCCAATTATTGTCTTGCTTGCGCTGCTGTTGGGAACACGAAAAGGGCGCTGGTACCTAGAAGGCGACCCGGCAGTTCCGGACAAAATTTCGGAGCAGCGCGGATAACAACACCTGAGCCTTGGTGATGCGATACCGCCGGTTGCCGGGGATGGTCAGGAAACTTCGATAAACATGAGTGAGTTCATTCGGACATTGCGGGTTTTGGCGCTGGTGCCGGGAGTTCCGAATACGATTCCTGCGCAGCGCTATCGCATTGAACAGTGGGCTCCCGGGCTTCGAAGTTTGGGAGTGCACCTTGAATTTGAGCCCTTCATGTCTCCGGAACTCAACACCATTCTTTACCGGCCCGGAAATTACGGCAGAAAGGCAGCTTTGATTGGCGGGGCGATGTTTAGACGCGCCAAGTGCCTGCGGCACGTCAGAGAATTTGACCTTGTGTATGTGCAGCGGGAGACGGCTCTCGTGGGGCCGGCATTCTTCGAACGCTGGATGCGGTTCATGGGGGTTCCATACGTTTTTGATTTTGATGACGCCATCTTTCTTCCCAACACCAGTGAAGCCAATCAGGTTTTCGGATTTCTGAAGTTGCCGGGCAAAACCGCAACCGCCTGCCGGCTGGCGGCGCACGTGATGGCCGGGAACGACTACCTGGGGGAGTACGCCGTGCGGTTCAACCGGCAGGTGACCGTGGTGCCGACAACAATTGATACGGAAAAGTACAGGCCGTCGCGACCGCGTTGGGAAAGCCCGAAGCCACAGCTTGTGTGGACAGGGAGTCCGACGACGGTTCGCTATCTCGAAAGTCTTGCCGGGGCTCTGCAGCGCCTTCGCGAGCGGCACGACTTCACTCTGCGGGTTATCGGCGCGCCGCGCGTCTCTCTGCCTGGGATAGAAATTGACATGATGCCCTGGACACCTGAAACCGAGGCGGTGAATCTTCAGGGAGCCTGGGCGGGCCTGATGCCCGTGCCGGACGACGCCTGGGCCCGCGGCAAATGCGGGTGTAAGGCGCTCCAGTATATGGCTGTCGAAGTTCCGGCAGTGTGTTCACCGGTCGGTATGAACGTGCAGCTCATTCGGGACCGCGAAAATGGATTTCTGGCTTCATCGGAAGACCAGTGGGTGGAAAAATTGAGCCTGCTGATCAACTCAGCAGAGTTGCGCAGACGACTGGGGCAGGCCGGCCGGGAAACCGTTGAGGCCTGGTACTCGGCGGAGGTGCAGGTCCCGCGCGTTTTTCAGATCTTCAAGTCTGCGGCACGCATTCCGGTGCCGGATTATCAAAGCGATGGCCAGCCAGCCGCCGTCCGGTTTCCGCGCTTCTGAATCCCTTTTAAAGCCATGAAAATCGCCCGAGCGATCGCCCGGCTCAACATCGGGGGGCCGGCGATCCAGGCAGTTTTGCTGACCCGCGAGCTGGCTGATGCCGGCCATTCAACAAGTTTACTGGTCGGCAACGTGCCGGAATCAGAAGGCAGCATGGAATATCTTGCCGACGAGATGGGTGTTGACCTGGTCCGCATCTCCGGGCTCTCTCGCGAGGTTTCCGTCTTCTCCGATCTCCGGGCTTTCTGGAACCTTTATCGCTGGCTCAAGCGCGAACGCCCGGACATTCTCCACACCCATACGGCAAAGGCAGGCGCCCTTGGGAGACTTGCAGCCTTTGCTTCCGGCATTCCTTGCGTGCACACCTATCACGGAAACGTTTTTGAAGGCTATTTTTCGCGCAAGAAATCAGCCGCCTATGTTTTGATCGAACGCCTGCTTGCCCGGGGCACAAAGCGCATCATCGCAGTCAGTCCCAGGCAGCGTGAGGATCTTGCCGGCCGATTTCGCGTGGCGCCCGCGGACAGGATTTCCACCGTTCGTCTGGGCTTTGATCTGGACGGCTTTCTGAACGTGGCCCAGGCCCGTTTTTCGGAAAACAACGGCCACCGCCCGCTTTCTGTTGCCTGGGTGGGGCGTCTGACAGCGGTGAAAGACCCGCTGATGTTTCCCAAAATCGCGGCTTTGTGCGCCGGGGCAAATGCGAACACCACGTTTCTGATGGTGGGCGACGGCGAATTGCGCGCTCAGGTGGAAGCAGAGAATCGCAGCCTTGGCCTGGCAGACCGTCTGCGGCTGATCGGCTGGCAGCGCGACATGGTTTCAATCTACCGGCAGGTGGACACCCTGCTGCTGACTTCGATTAACGAGGGCACGCCGGTTGCGGCGATCGAGGCCATGGCGGCAGGTTGCGCTGTGGTCCTCCCGGATGTCGGGGGCGTTGCGGACCTGATGTGGGGCCACCCGGAAAACCTTTCCGGATACTCCCTGTTTGACAACGGAATCCTTGTGACACGCCGCACGCCGGAAACCTTTGCCGCGGCCCTGAACTGGCTGGCCCTGAATCCGCAGCGCCGTGCCCGGATGGGCCGGGCTGCCAACCTTTTTGCTCAACAGAACTTTTCAAAGGAACGGCTGGTGCAGGAAATCGAGAAAGTTTATGTATCCGTGCTCGACCAAAGGAATGGGAGGCATACGAGACCAAAAGGAGAAATTCAATGAAAGTTTTGATTACCGGAGGAGCAGGTTTCATTGGATCACACTTGGCGGAACGTTACTTGGCCTGCGACGACGAGGTATTCGTTATTGATGACCTTTCCACCGGATCGATTGAAAACATCCGGCACCTGAAGGCCCACAATCGGTTTGAATATTTTCTCGACAGCGTGGAGAACCGCCAATTGACAGCAGAACTGGTGGATGAGTCCGACGTTATCTTTCACCTTGCTGCAGCCGTGGGAGTGCGGTTGATCGTAGAGAGTCCGGTTCGGACAATCGAGACCAACGTCCGCGCAACGGAACTGGTCCTCAACCTGGCGGCAAAGAAGAAGAAGCGCGTACTGGTCACGTCGACGTCCGAGGTGTACGGAAAACGCACCCAAATGCCTTTTCGTGAAGATGACGATCTGCTGATGGGACCGTCGAGCATCGGACGCTGGAGCTATGCCTGCTCCAAAGCATTGGACGAATTCCTGGCGTTGGCTTACTGGAAGGAGAAACGCGTGCCGACAACGGTGGTCCGCCTCTTTAACACCGTCGGCCCTCGGCAAACCGGCCGCTACGGAATGGTTGTGCCCAATTTTGTGCGGCAGGCGCTGCTGAATGAAAACATAACAATCTACGGAGATGGCACTCAGCGTCGGTGCTTCCTGCACGTGGCGGACGCCGTGGATGCGCTGATGTCGCTGATGTCTGAAACCAGCGCTGTGGGTCAGGTTTACAACATCGGCAGCCCGGAAGAGATCAGCATTCGGGGTCTCGCCGAAAGGGTAAGATCGGCGACGAGGTCATCGTCGAAAATCGTCTCCATCCCCTATAACGAAGCCTACGAAGAAGGGTTTGAGGATATGCTACGCCGCGTTCCCGATATCTCAAAACTCAATGCGCTCACCGGCTTTGTGCCGCGATATGACCTGGCCGACATACTGAATGACGTGATCGATTACACGCGATTTCGACTCGCAGCCGAGGGACAGTTGTCCGTCGCTCAAGGCGAGCCCAGCGCTGCGGCCTTGCAGCAGTTGGCCTGGCCGGTGCCCGAGGCGCTGTGAGGAACGCATGACAGTGAATCTGATTACCCGTGGCGCGCCGCGACCTGAAATATGAACCCGTCACCGGCGCCGAGGCCGGTTTGCGAAACACCATTGACTGGTATCGGGAACACGAGGTCAGCTTGCGGAGAACGGCGACCGCTGGGCTCCGAGCGTAACCTGATTCGTAACATCCTGCATTTATGGATGCAGATGTCTTGGTTCATTTCCTTAGATTTCTGCCGGTAGCAGCAAATTCAACTAAATGAAAATGGAACTTTTACCGATTGCCGTCATCGTTTTGTCCATTGCCGCAACGGGGCTGGTGCGGCAGTTAGCTCGATTGACAGGTGTAGTCGCGATGCCTCGTGCGGACCGATGGAACCGCAGGCCAACCGCATTGCTGGGCGGTATTGGAATCTTTATTTCATTTTTCGTTGGATTGGCGGTGCTCGGGCCGTCGATTCCCGGGCTGTGGCCGCTGCTTGCAGCGGCGACGCTTCTCTTTATCGTCGGTCTGGTAGATGACCTTTACGGGCTGAGACCCCATGTCAAACTGGTGATGCAAGTGGTGGCATCATCGGTGCT
>JAJXZM010000552.1:1745-4398 GCA_021780055.1 Acidobacteriota bacterium | reverse complement strand
CGCCCGTCGGAGAAACTCGCACTACATCCAAAACGGTGCCGCTCGGACAGCAGAAGTCAGTGGATGTCGAGATTAAAATGGGTGCTGGCGAGCTGCGCGTTGCAAATGGCAGCAGCGACCTGATGAATGCCGACTTCACCTACAATGTGGATAGCTGGAAACCCGAAGTCCTCTACGACGCAGCCGGGGACCAGGGTACCCTGACCATCCAGCAGCCATCCGGGCCACACGATATTCATGGCAGGACGCGCTACGAATGGGACATTCGGCTGAATAACCATGTCCCGATAGAGATGAATGTCAATATGGGTGCGGGCAAGGCCAATCTCAACCTCGCAGGATTAAATCTCAGTGACCTGAGTTTAAATGTGGGTGCGGGGGAAGCTGATATCGATCTTGACGGCGCCTGGCAGCATGACCTGAATGCCACGGTTCACGGCGGCGTCGGCAAGGTGACGCTGCATCTGCCGAGCGATGTGGGCGTGCGAGCCACGGTGCACGGAGGCCTTGGCGCGATCCACGCTAAGGGCTTCTCGAAAAGTGGCGATTCATTCACCAATTCCTCCTATGGCAAGTCGAAAGCGACCGTCAATATTCAAGTCGAGGGTGGTTTGGGCGAAGTTAACCTCATGATCGGTGGCGGTGCGACGATTTAGACTTGTGGCACAGAAAGATTTGCGTCCGAAATGACAGCCGTCAATTACGCAGGCGTGTTCCTGCTATTGCGTAATCTCAATCAATGACAATGCGTGTGGCTCGAGAGTGAGCGAGAGCGCCGGGTCGTCCGCCGGGACGGTCTCAATCGTCGGCGGAGGCGGTTGGCCTGCCTGCCGCAGAATATGCTGCTGTGCTGGAGTGGGGAAGTCGGGTTTGCCCATCGCTTCCCACGTGGCGAGTGGCGAACCATGATGCCTGTCAATGGTCCAGATGATTGCGCGATGGGTGCCGCTAAGTCCCTCGAACGAAAGCTTGTAGGTGCGGGTAGTTCCGCCATCACCTGGCGGGGCATAATTCCACAGCGCAATGGCGAGCGTGCCATCCGCGCGCCGCGTGACAATGACCGGGCCGGACGATTCCGCCAGCCGTTCATTACCCAGGCGATGCAACAGGGCGAAATCGTTGTACGCAGCCTTCTGAATGTGGCCAGTTGCAACCAGGCCGAACCCTCCGTAAAAGGGCGTCTTCGCCACACCCTGTTCCTCAAAAACGTCGGAAAAGGCCCAGTAGGAAAGCAGATGGACAAGCCCGTCGCAGCGGCTGATAGTCTCCGCCAGCCAGGGCCCCATGAAGGATGAATCGGTGACGTTCCGGATGTTCATGTAGCTGGCGTTATATTCGCTGAAAATGATGGGAAGCTTCGGCATCGGGGACGCCTGAACTTCATCGTGGACCTTTTTGACGGCAAGCGCCACCATGTCGCGGCGTGGAATCTTCTGGTGCGTTCCAAAGACGTCTTGCGCGGTGTCGTCGCCGTAAACATGCGTGGAAACGAAATCGACAGGGACGTTGCCATCGGCGCAATGCCTGATGAACGAACCTGTCCATGCCGCCTGTGCGGTAGCCGGGCCGCCCACACGCAGGCGCGGGCTGACGCTCTTGAGCGCGCGGGCCGCGACGTCGTAGAGGTGAAAATAAGTGGCCTGTTTCGGGTCGCCGGCCCAGAAGCCGATGTTCGGCTCGTTCCAGACTTCGAAATACCACTGCGAAACTTCATCGATGCCATAACGAGCGACCAGGTGCTCGGCAAAAGCGTGGATCAAGTCGCCCCACCGGCTCCAGTCTTTTGGTGGCGCAATGTAGGGGTGGTAGAAGAAGCCCTGCTGCTCGGGCGTGGAAGCCAGTTCCTGCGGCATGAAACTGAGTTCCACGAAAGGTCGAATGCCGTTGGCCAGCAGGCCATCGTAGATCTGGTCGACGTTGGTGAAATTGTATTCAGGCTGGCCCTGCTTGTTTCCGCCGTACAGTCCCACCTCCCGGTCGAATATCCCGTGGAAGCGGACGTACTGGAAGCCGGTCACGCGCTTCACCGCTTTCAGGTCCCGGCGGTAGCTTTGGCGCAGCGCAAGAATGGCGTGGCCCGAGCCAAACATCTCTTCCCAGTAATGCGGGAAGGGATGCGTGGGCGACTGGGTGTCGATGACGATGGTTTCCGTGTGCCCCGGCGAAGTGGCCTGGCCAGTCAGGTGCGCCGGCAGGCACAAGCAGAACAATACTGCTAATGCGAAAAACTGAATCATTGGTTTTCGAACAGGGTGTGTTCTCATCGCATGAAGCTTCCCTGAGTTGAATTGACCTGTTAGTCATTGAGGATACGCTTCTTCAAGGGAAGTGTCATTCCAAATGAGCCGGCGTTTTGCATGGTAGGGAATGTCTCAATCCGAAACAACTTGCATCAGCCTGTATAATCTTGGAGGCTTGGAAGCCGAATCTTACTGGATCAGGAAGTGATCGGAATATGAACGAGCATATTCCTTTTGGTTTGGGTAAGCGTGGCTATGCGCTGATGATCGCAACGGCCGCGGCGCTGGGAGGCCTGTTATTCGGATACGACACCAGCGTGATTTCCGGCGCCATTCTGTTTGTGCGGCAGCAATTCCAGTTAACCCCGGTTGAGACAGAGGTGGCGGTCAGCATCGTGCTTGCGGGGGCCGCG
>JAJXZM010000552.1:0-1735 GCA_021780055.1 Acidobacteriota bacterium | reverse complement strand
CGGTTTTGCCGGCTCGTTTGGCGATCGGTATGGCCGCAGACCGGTGCTGATCGTCAACGCCGTCCTTTTCGGCGTGTTTGCCGTCCTGACGGGTATGGCCAACAGCCTGCCGCTGTTTCTGGCGGCGCGGTTTGTAATTGGAGTGGCGGTGGGTGTCGCGTCAATGCTGACCCCGTTATACATTGCGGAGCTGGCCCCGCCCAGGATTCGCGGCGCGCTGGTTACCTTGAATCAGCTGGCCATCGTGACGGGAATTGTCGTTGCGTATTACGTCGATTACCTGTTTGCAGGGTCGTCCAACTGGCGGGCCATGTTTATCAGTGCCGTCATTCCGTCCGTGATCCTTCTGGTGGCGCTGGTTTTTCTTCCGGAAAGCCCGCGCTGGCTGGTGATACGGCAGAAGACCGACAAAGCATTCAGGATACTAGACCGCGTTGAGAGCACTGAGGACGCGCGGCGTCACCTGGAGGAATTGAAGGTGATGACTGAAGTCGATAATCTCCGGTTTCGCGACCTGTTCGGAGGCAGGTTCAGAAGGCCGCTGATGATCGGCGTGGGGCTTGCCATTTTCCAGCAGATAACCGGCGTCAACGCCATCATCTATTACACGCCCACCATTCTGCAGATGGCGGGCTTTACAAGCGCCCGGACCGCAATCCTGGCCACGGTGCTGGTGGGTGGGGTCAACCTCGTTGTCACTGTCGTGGCTCTGTTGCTGCTTGACCGCGTGGGCCGAAGGCCGTTGCTGCTGTTTGGAATTGGCGGGATGCTGGTCAGCCTGACGTTCCTCGGACACCTGTTCGGAGCCGCGCACGTTTTGCGCGCTGCCATTCTGACGGACGTTCTGGCTTACCTCGCATGCTTTGCTATCGGACTCGGTCCGGTTTTCTGGCTGCTGATTTCGGAGATTTATCCCACTACCATCCGCGGGCAGGCGATGTCTGTCGCGTCAGTGACCATCTGGATTTTCGATCTTATGGTAAGCGTAACTTTCCTGAGCCTAATCGGCGCCGTGGGAGCAAAGTTTTCATTCTGGATATATGCTGCCGCGTGCGTTGCGGCATTTGTGTTTTCCTACTGTCTGATTCCGGAAACAAAAGGACGGACTCTCGAGGAAATCGAGGCATCCTGGGCCAGCCGCTCTATGCCATCCGGCCACTGAGAAGGGAAGTCCCACCCATTCCAGGTTCTCAAGCCCCGGCCCTGCGTCAAGTGCGGCGGTGGCATCGGTGTCCATTATCGTTCCAGTCGTTGGCTGACTCTTCGGCCATTACCAAACAAGAGGGGCCGCAACTTGCAGCGGCCCCCTGAGGATTGATGCTTACCGTCCCCAAGCTCGGATTAGAAGCTCAGCCTGGCGGTGAACTCGAATTGTCGTGCATCCACTCCGCCGTCACGGCCCGTGTTAGCCAGCCCGTTGACCTGGCCGAAGCTGCTGCTGTTTAAATCGCCGTTCGGATTGCTGAAGTGCGGCGTGTTGGTGAAGTTGATACCCTGAACGCGAAACTGCAGGTTGAAGCGCTCAGACAATTTGAAGTTTCGGGCCAGGGCTGCGTCGAGCTCAAAATAAGGCGGCCCGTGAAGTGGGTAGTACGGCGAAGTACCAAAGCGGTTCTTGTCGGTAACTACCGCGAAGGCCGAGGTGTCAAACCACGTGGTGTGCGGCCCGTAATTGCTCAGAACGTTGATTGAAGACTTTACCTGGTCGGGCCGCTGGGTATTGCCTATGGTGGCA
>JAJXZM010000318.1 GCA_021780055.1 Acidobacteriota bacterium | reverse complement strand
CCTGCTGTTTGTTGCAAAGAGCGAACTCTTTCATGCTGCGGGCGCCGAGGTCCTCCTCCACATGGTTCACCAACTTTGCGTAGAATTCCTCTGTCACTCCCTGTCGAATGTGAACGTATCCATTACGAGCGAAGTCTTCAGCGTACTGAGCAGGATCAAAGTTGATCATTTTATTATTCATGCTGTGTCTCCTATGTCTTGATGCGAAATAATCAAAGTGCACTAGCAATGTTCTTTATTCGAAATATTCAGTGCTTCATAGTTCAGGGCATGCTTCATCAACACCGCATCCAGGAAAAATTCCTATCGTGGTCGGGCGATTCAGTCTCGATCACATATTGGCCCGTCAATTGTTGAGGAAATAGACTGGAACAAATCGGGTTGCCGAATTCTGTACCGCCAGGAATGCCCGGCTGAATCCGCCGAAAAGAAGTGCCGGTGGAGGCAGCGCGCTACGGTCAGGTTCGGACACAGTTTTCATGCTCCTGATATTGGTCCGCGTGCTCTAGACAGGTCTTTAGAATGGGCACAGCCACACGACAGGCGCCATCCCGCTTGAAATAATGGTAATAGTATCCAGGAGCTGTGTTGACCTCAAGTATTTTGCCGCCCGCCTCCACGAGTCCTTTCCGGATGTCGGGGGTGATGACATCAACACCCACAAGTCTCACGCCGGTCAACTCAGTTGCGCGGCGGCCGCTTGCGATAACGCTTTCCGAAACCTCATCGAAAACCGACTCGTTTTCGTCGGCCATATTGTCATTGATGACTGTTTTAAGGATGACTTGCTGACCGTTAGCCGGCACAGACCGCCATGAGAGGTTTTGTCGTGCCAGTGTCCGTTGCATGTCAAAGTCATACTTCAGGGTGACCTGGGCGACCTTGTATCCTAAGTTGAGCCGCCTCATGTTCGATTTCTCAACCAGCTGAGAAATCGTTGACCTGCCGTCTCCAAGAATTGTCGGGGAACCCCGCTTCACGGCATCCAACAGCTTCCCATCAAGATACAAGAGGCGAATAACGTCTCCTATCAGATGTTCTTCTATCAGTAGCCTTGGCCCGTAACCCGCAGCCCTGGCCGCGGCCTTGACTAGCTGGAAGCGATCTTCTATTCCCGTTGTGACACCACCTCCAGCCCCCGTCCCCTCGGCGGGTTTTACAACACAGATTCGATGCTTGGCGAGGAATTCATACGCCTTGTTCAGGCTGCTTAGGGAGAACTCGGCGTGATTGGGAATGGGCAAGCCATGGGAGCTCAATATTGAGTGAACAAGAGATTTATCGAGGGTAATGTCGCGGGTGGCAGGGTCCAGCGGCGTGTAATTGTTGCGCACTCTGACGCTTGAACTATTGCGGCTGATTTTAAGGCTTCCATCTCCCAACACCTCGAAGGTTGCTCCCAGTTCTCTCGCTGCCTCATGCCAGACGTCCCGGTAAAACTGCGTCCGCTGCCTTTTCGCTTTACGAGTTTGAACACCAGCCCTTCCGAGCCTCGGTTTTACGCGCAAGGCAATGCCCCAAAGTACGAGAAAGCGTGATAAATAGCGCATTAAGAAATTCCCTCTGCTCGTTGTGACGCCCCATTCAGTCTTCGGCGGATCATTGGTCTCGATCTGTAGAACGTTGCGCTTTGGGGGTAAGCACCTCCTTCGCTTCAACCTTGTCGGGGTAAATCAGACACCCGTGCTGCCCCAGCAGCCCATCCACCCACGCGTTTGAGAATTCACCCCTGCGAACCGCTGCCAGGTACGTTTCCTGATGAGCCTGGTGCGCTTCAAGCCGCCGCAGAATATCTTCAGCCCAGTCTCGCGGAACCACCACAGTCCCGGAAACGTCGGCCACGATCACGTCTCCCGGGTTCACGACAACCCCGCCACAGGCGATCGGGCAATTAATTTCGCCGGGCCCTCGATGCAGGGGGCCGACGGGCGTCGTTCCTCGCGCGAACACCGGAAAATCCAGATCTTTAATTCCGGGCATGTCGCGCACCAGCCCATCAACAATGAAACCAGCGATCCCGCGGTGTTTCGCCTTGGTGCAGACAATGTCCCCAAGGACGGCATTCATACCTCGTGAGCCATGGCCGTCAACAACAACGATGTCGCCCGGCTGGGCGATGTCGAGCGCCTTGTGGACCATGAGGTTGTCGCCCGGGAACACGTGAACTGTGCAAGCCGGTCCACACAGCCGGTGGCTCCTGTCCGTCTGGCAGGTAATAGCAGCGTCCAGCGCATAAAGCCGGTTGAGAGCGTCTGAAATGTCCGGCACCTCGTAATCCTGGAATCGCTCCATAACCTTGGAATCAAGCCTGATAAAATTCTCATAGATACGAAAGCCTGGACCCGGATGTACTTCTGCGGATTTTGGTGTCTGTGATATCATTCAAACCTCCTATGTTTCGAAGATAGATTCTCGTGTGGGCACGCATTGGCCACAGAGCGAATAATTGTTGGTACGTTATAAGAACAACCCCCATTCAATTGCTCCCATTGGAGACTCGAAATCAACTGGACCCATCTGCCCGCCTCATGGGCCATTCCGAGTCGCAACTGAAAAGATCGTCCTGATTGTTCGATTTCCCTGAGCTCACCCAAACGGCGGGCGGCGTGGCGAGGATATGTTGGCAGGATACGCTCTATGATAGTCATCAAATCCGGATAAAAACTCTGACAATTTCGCAGGAAGGGCTCCAGCATGTCCGCCTTTTCAGCCACCACGCCTACTTCTGTGAAGAGGCCGGCCAAGCCCTTTGAAATTGCTGACATCAACTGCTTCATGACACTTGCCGACCCAATTCTTTCTCCCAGCCAACTCACGCGCAGCAAGTCCTGGCAAAGCGCCTCAACGCTTCTGGCCTCAGGGCCGCTGACGTGCAGCACGGAGAGATCTTCCAGGCGGTGTGCCAGGCCGTGGAATGACGCGTCCACAAGCGGGATATTTAGACCGGACATCAGGCGCTCGATCTCTGCAATCGTTTCCATCCCGATTGAGTTTGCATCAATGAACACGCTATCCCGGGGGCGCACCGAATGGCGACCGGCGTACTGCCGGGCCACATCAACCGCCGCCGAGGGAAGAACGATCGAGAAAACGACATGGCTTTGGGCCACCACATCATTAAGGCTCGGAAGTATTTCGACTCCAGATGCCAGGGCCTGCTCTTGCGTGGTGCGGCTGCGGCCTTCGCAAGTGGTGACCACACGCAGGCCACCGTTGTGCAGCAGCTTCGCGAAAGCTGATCCCATGTCGCCACAATAAAGAATTCCTATCGTCGTTTTGGCGCTCGAATTCGTGGACTGCAAGAAAGTCTCTCCTGTAGACCTGTTCTACTCAATTCGAATGGTTTCGCCCCGTGGACAGGTCATGTAGCAAAGAAAAAGGAGAAAATGAGTGTCGCCCCAAGCACCTTGTCAAGAACACTGAATGCTCCCGATTTCCACATGCCGGCTGCAACATTGCAGAGAGTCTTCCTGACAAATGGAGTGGCCCATCGGCGGTCGAATCGGGTGCAGAGGTGCCGGCAAAACAAAGCCTTGGTCCTTGCCGGTGAGGGACAGCCAGCCCGGTCATATCCCATTTCCAGGAATGGATTCTGGCCGGTCTGGCGATGGTAGCGGTAGTAATCCATGAAACTCTGGCGTTCAGGCACGACGCCATAACGCGCCGCGTTACTGCTCATGGGGCTTGCGGGTTCAATTTCAATCATGCTGGCCCGGCACCTTACCCGCTTGAATTTGTCCCGCAAATACCTCATGTACCCGGCCATCTCCTTCAGGTCATTCTCGGTTTCAAAGGGCTGTCCCGCCCAGAAGTAAACCAGGGAGTTGACACCTTCCGCATCCATCATCGCGAGGCACTCTTCCAGCTCGGCGTTGCTGTAGCGGTTAAGGCCATTCTTCTTCCGAATTTCCTCGTTGTGGCTGCCGGGGCTTAGGGTGATCCAGGAATTCGCTCCGGGCAATTGGCGGAACTGTTTGATAAGTTCGCGCGTGGGCAAGTGATTGCGATCGACTTCAATCGTTAGCGGAATCTTCTCTTTGTTGATGCCTTCAAATAACGCACGGTAGTACTCCTCACGCTCTGAAACCGGAGGCGGATCAAAGGGAAGAACGGCAGTATCAAATCCGAACCGCTGAAGGTCTTTCAGCGAATTCAGCACAGCCTCGACAGGCCGCATGTAGACCCTCTCGCGGTTATTAATACATTTCTGCGCGCTTCGCGCTCCGCCACAGAATGAGCAGTTATAGATGCAACCGCGCCCAAGGAAAACAGGGAACATCTTCCCCTGCTCCATCAGCAGCCGCTGGAGGTTCTCCGAAAGGATATCCAGGTGCACATACCTGGAGAACGAATCCACGAAGGTCGGATAGTCCTTCATCAGGGTGAAATCCGTATAGCA
>JAJXZM010000581.1 GCA_021780055.1 Acidobacteriota bacterium | reverse complement strand
GGGCTAGGCTCACGGGATGTCCACAACCACGCTGCAGGAACAATTCGATAGCATCGACATTTATCTTTTCGACCAGCTTCTGAAGGGCAACATCGCGCCCGGAATGCGAATACTCGACGCCGGATGCGGGTACGGCCGGAACCTGGTCTACCTGCTGCGGGCGGGGTACGAAGTTTTCGCCGCGGACGAGGACGCGAAGGCCGTGGAGTGCGTCCGCTCGATTGCCAGGACCCTGGCGCCAGCGCTTCCGGAGACGAATTTTCGAGTGGAGGCCGTAGAGCAGATGTCCTTTGACGACGAGTGCGCGGATGTGGTGATCAGCAACACCGTCCTCCATCTGGCCGGCGACGACGCCCAGTTCGAGCGCATGCTGCAGGGATCGTGGCGCGTTCTCAAGCCCGGCGGACTCTTCTTCTGCCGCATCGCATCCACCATCGGCATGGAGGGCCAGTTTGTGCAGATCAAGGGACACCGCTACCGGTCGCCGGATGGCGCAGAGCGATACCTGGTGGACGCCCCGATGCTGGCCTCCATCGGGGAACGGCTCGGCGCCGAAATGGTCGAGCCGCTCAAGACCACGGTCGTCGAGAACCAGCGCTCCATGACCACCTGGGTGGTGCGAAAGAAAATCCGCCCATAACCCCACCGCCGCTGCTACAAAGCAAGCGTCTGCACACCTGCCCATCCGATTGATTATACTTGCCGGGGGGTGTGTAGCGATGGCGCCTCGCCTGCGCCGCCGCATGTCCCCGTGATTAGAGGTTATCCGATTTGAGCAAGCGCACAAAAGCAGAACTGCTCCTGGTGGTTGCCACCTTCTTCTGGGGCGCAACCTTCGTAATCGTCAAAGGCGCCCTGTCTGACGCCTCGCCGCTGCTGTTTATCGCCCTGCGCTTCCTCCTGGCGGGGTTGCTGATGTGGCTGGTCATGGCGCGGGGGCGAATCGAGCGCCGGGCCGTCCTGCCCAGTCTGCTGCTGGGAATAGTACTTTTTGCCGGCTTCGCCTTCCAAACCTGGGGACTGCTTTACACCACTCCCTCCAGGAGCGCCTTCGTCACGGGATTCAGCGTCATCCTGGTGCCCTTGATTTCACATTTTTCCGGATACCGCCTGGGCCGGGGAAACGCGGCGGCGGCGGCCCTGGGCCTGGCGGGGCTCTACTTCCTGGTTCTGCCTTCCGGCATGGGAGCTGTGAATCGCGGCGATTTGCTGACCCTGTTGGGGGCCGTTTCATTCGCCATTCATATCGTGCTGCTCGGCGCCTGGTCGCGCCGCATTTCGTTCAGGCAGTTTGCGCCGGGCCAGATCATGGTGGTCGGGGCGGTCGCCATCTTGGCAGTGCCGTTTGCCCCTGCCGCGGCCCTGCATTGGACCGGCCGTCTGGTTTTCGCTATTGCCGTTACAGCCATCTTCGCCACCGCTTTTGCCTTCAGCGCCCAGGTGTGGGCGCAGCAATACACTCCGCCGGCCCACGCGGCCCTGATCTTTGCGCTGGAGCCCGTTTTCGCCCTCTTGACTTCAATCATTGTTACCGGTGAACGCCTTGGCGGAAAAGAGGTTCTTGGTTTCGCCCTCATTCTGGCAGGCATGATTGTTTCCGAGCGATGGGGTGGCACCATGCCCGCCCCGGTTGAAGGATAGCCCGGTCGCGTGTCGATGAATGCGTGGCGGGGCGAAGAAAATTATGAATTCTGAATTATGAAGGCTGAAAAAGAGAGAGCGAGTTTTTCGTCGCCGCCGTACCCCAATTTACAAAACCGCAGACCGCAAAGGCGGCGGACTGCGCTACCCGCCTGCAAAGAACCCACGGTCAGAACAACACTGACCGTGGCGACCCGCTTCACCTTTGGATTTTCTTTGTCCACGGCTCCAATCAAGCAAGCTCCGTTCGGAAGCGTTCAGCTTTTGCACCTCTTGGCAGTAATCGTCAACAACCCCTTGGCACTCAAGTTTGCCTCTATCTTTGACTTTTGCTAGGTCGCGGAGCATCTTCCATGAAAGACATCCAAGAGCCGCCGGGAAGCTGGAGCTAGGATATAGAGGGACTGAATATTCTACATTTCCGTCATCCTTCAAAATCAGGAATTCCGCTTCCCCTCCAACGTATTCATCATAGTCCATAGTGCTTCCGACGGCGTAGGAGGCCATTAGGCCAACTTCATCAAGAGTGGGGTTGTCATATTCGCCGCACTGTTTTATAAGGTACTTTGCCAAGTAGCAGCCACTGCCTACAGCGTCATATTTATCCACTTCGCTCAAAATCTCAGTCATAGAGGACTTGTAAAGGGCTGTTTCGGCGCGCAGCCACACCCCGATCAGAAGTTGAAAATCAACTTCATTAGAAGAGGGCCTAGTTAAAATATGATCCCTATAGAACTCGGTCAAAGTTGACTGAATAACCTCCCGTGCGACATCCATGTTGATTGTGCTTCGATCCAATTTATTCACTGCATTTTCGCAATCGTGGATCGCTCCTTTAGCAACGTCGAAATCGTTTGCTGCCACACCAAAGACAGTAACGCAACCGTTGCGTTTATACTCAAGCGCAAACAACTTGCTTTCATTTGTCTTCATTTGAGTAGTGATCTTGGTATCGGCGCACAAGAGCACCCCTCCGGCAAATTTGAACCCAGCAATCAAGCTCATGATCGTTCCCTTAGCGGGACTGCACCACTTCTTCCGAAGTGGATTCAGACGGTCTGGACGAGACTCTGCCTGCCTTCCGACATGTATTCCAGGAACGACCATTATATCCCTGCCCTTGCGTAAAGTACATACTTCCGGGGCTGGCGCAGAGGCGGTTTCTGTCTCTGCGTTCAGCGAAGCTGAGTGGGTTTGGAGCGGCGCGGTACGCGAGCCGCGCAGCGAGGAACCACATCGCGATCAGGGCAGGGCGACGGATGTGAGCTTCAACAAGGGTCTTTCGCTTCACGAGGGCGCAGATAATCCAAGGCTAGCATCTGCGCCAGACACGGGACACATGCGCCAGCCCCGTCTCGCCGTTGCAGGACAGGCATTCCACGGTCCAATCGCGATTCTTGGGATAAAGGAAATTCACATTAAGATGTCTACGAATTGTGCTATAGTTTGGCGGCAATTCGGCACTTTTTCACGATCTCCCCGAGAAAGGACACTCCCCATGGACGATAAGATTGGAACTGGGAAGATGACACTCGACAGGCGCAACTTCTTTAAAGCTGCGGGCATTAGCCTTGCTGCAGCAGGAGCCGTGATGACGCCGCAGGAGGCGGCGAAGGCTCAGACGGAAGCTGAAAAGTTCAACCTGGAGCGCATCGCTGCCAATTCCTACGGGGTGCGCAACCTTTTTAAGACACGGCCTTATACCGGGCCCAGACGCGGCAGGCAACGTGCGGCAGAGCCCGCGGACGTGATGAACGATCCGAACGCGGCCGGGCCGTTGGCGGTGGCAAAGGCGGCGGAGGAAGCACGGGCAAAACTTCCCACGCCAGCCGAGCAAAAGGCGAAGTATGGCGAAATCACGCTGCTGGATTTTCCCCAGTTTGCAAAGGATACGTTTCCCGGCGTGACGCATATGGATTTGTATTCGGGGTTCTTTGGCGATGTGGATGACAACAGCATGTACTTCCCGGAGGGATCCGCTGATCAAGGATTTGATCCGTTGAGCCCTTCAGGAAGAAAGTGGCTGGATAAGCTGGCGAACATTTGCCTAAATAAGGGCATGAAGGTACAGCACATCTCCAATAACGCGCCGACGAATCTGGCGGAGTACGGTTCGCCTGAAAAAGACGCGCTTCGCAAGGCTGGCGTGGCGATGGGGAAGCGCTGGATCGAGGGGCTTTCCGTGCTCGGAGTGAAATCGATGCGGATGAACTCGCCGCGGGCGCTCGGGCCGAGCATCCGTCCGAACGCGGTGCCGCGCGGGCCCGGCGACGGATATCCGCGCAACATCGATATCGTGCCGATGCTCGCGGCGGCGATTGAGTCCTACAAGGAGATGGCGGATTTCGGCGGCAACTACGGAATACGCGTCACGCTGGAGAACCATTGGGGGCTTGCGGCGGACCCGATCAATATCCGGACAATCGTCGACGAAGTGAACCATCCGTATTGCGAAGCTTCGCCCGATTTTGCCAACTGGGAGCAGCATTATATGTTGTTCAACGGGCTGAAGGCACTGGCCCCCTATGCGCATACGAACGTGCACGCGAAATATTGGGACCGCTGGGGCAAGAAGAATGACCTGCAGCGTTCGACCAGGATTATGCTGGCGAGCGGATTCAAGGGAACCTTTGCGCTGGAGTACGAGACCGGGCCGTGGGATCAGGTCGAGGGATGCAGGTACGAGTTTAAAGAGGTGATGACGGCGCTGTCCACGCCTACTCCGGTGGTTTGAGACTGGGGGGGCAGCCACGGGGCCGGCGTGCCGCCGGT
>JAJXZM010000416.1 GCA_021780055.1 Acidobacteriota bacterium | reverse complement strand
AGATTTATGCCCGAAGAAGTGAAGAGATCAACTGCGTCCTGATGGACCTGATCATGCCGGGAATGAGCGGGCTGGATACCTATTCCCGGCTGAAGAATATCAACCCCGGTGTAAGGGTCATTCTCTCGTCCGGATACAGCTCCGGGAGGATCAGAAGCGAGGCGGCTGAAGTCGGCAGCCCGGAGTTTCTGGAAAAGCCCTTCACACTGCAAGAGCTGTCACAAGCGTTGCAAAGAGTTCATCGAAATTAAGAAATAAGAAAGCTGGACTCTGGAAGCCATGACCTACAAAAACAATTCAACTCCAGCAGAGGGGGAAACGACGCGCATCCTGGTGGCCGATGACGACTCCGTCTCTCTGCGCGTTTTACAGAAAATGCTCGAGAAGTGGGGGCATGAAGTCGTTGTGGCAAAGGACGGCACAGAGGCCTGGCAGGTCCTGACCGCGCCGGAAGCTCCAGGGTTGGCGGTGCTCGACTGGATGATGCCGGGAATGGCCGGCGCCACCATCTGCAGAAGAGTCCGTGAAATCCCGCTCGACCCGTCCCCCTACCTGATTTTGCTTACGGCTCGTAATGATTCCGCAGACATCGTAACCGGGCTCGAGTCGGGCGCTAATGATTATGTCACCAAGCCCTTTCATCATGCCGAATTACGGGCCCGTGTTCACGTCGGGTTACGCGTGCTGGACCTGCAAAACCGCCTTGCCCAACGGGTCCAGGAACTGGAAATGGCCTTGAAGCAGGTCAAACATCTGCATGGATTGTTGCCGATTTGCATGTACTGCAAGAAGATTCGCAATGACAAGGACTACTGGCAACAGGTTGAAGCCTATATCTCGGAGCGTACGGACGCCGAGTTCAGCCACGGGATCTGTCCCGAATGCTACAAAAAGTTTCTCCAGTCTCAGGCTGAGTGAGAAAACTATGAAGGAGTCAGGTATGGGGCGCATCCGTGGCGCGGTGTGGGCATCTGGCCGCATTGCCCGATTTCATTTGCTGGCTTTCGCCGCAATGGCTTTATTGCTGCTCCCTGCCGTACCGGTGTGCCGGGCGCGGGCCGCTGGCACGTTGTCACCTCCCGGGATTGAGAAACACATCCAGCAAAGCGCCGTTGTGCTGGCAAGTCCTTTGAGAAAAACTCAAGGGCGAACTCTTATTTATGCCTTCTCAAATGGATTTCGATGGCTTGGAACCATCGGAACATGGGAAGCACGGAAATGGAACTGGGTCCTTGGTGGTGCGGCAATTTTGACATTCCTTTCATTTCTCTGGGCTGAGATTCTCCGCCGCCGCGTCCGAAACCAGAACTTCTTGCTGCAAGAGTGGGCACGGCGCGAAGCTGCCCTGAAAAACCGGTATGAGGAATTGTTCGAGAATGCCAATGACATCGTTTACACAACGGACCTCAATGGGAATGTAACTTCCTGTAACGGAGCTGCCGAAAGGGTTACGGGCTACAGCCGTGTAGAAATACTTGGCACAAACATTCTAGGGTATGTTGCAGAAGAACACCGGGATATGGCTGTGCAGATGCTCAATCAGAGGCCGCGGGGCAGAAAGGTCCCGACGTACCCGATTGACATCGTCACCAGGGGCGGGCATAGGGTTTCACTTGAAGTCAGCAGCCGGCTGATTTATGAAGATGGGACGCCGGCGGGCACTCAGGGAATTGCCCGCGACATCACCGAACGGAAGATCTTTGAGCAGATGCTGGCCCGCCGGGAAAAACGGCTGGACTCGTTCTTTTCTGCCGCGCCGGCGGGGCTGGCCATTCTGGACGACCGTCTGCGATTTATAAGGGTCAACGAAACACTCGCGCAACTCATGAAACTGAGTCCCAGGGAGTGTGCCGGAAAGTCAGTTCGCGAAACGATCCCCAAACTCGCGCCCGTTATCGAGCCGGCCATGCGCCAGGTTTTGGCCAGCACGCAACCTCTGGTGAATTTTCTGCATAAGGGAGAAGTTCCGGCACAGCCCGGAGTCACACGCCACTTTATTTCGTCGTACTTTCCAATTCCGGCACTCGAGGGAGAATCGCGCGACCTGGCGGTGATTGTCGTCGAAGTCACGGACCGCAAACGCGCCGAAGAAGCGCTTCGCCAAAGCGAGGAGCGGCTAAACAGCATTCTCGGGTCTCTGCGCGAGGTTGTCTGGTCATTTGAGCCGGATGGCCGCCGGTTCCTCTATCTGAACCCTGCAACAGAAGTCGTCTGTGGCCTCAAAATCAGCGAGTTTTTCCAGGATCCCGGTTTGTGGCTGAAAATTATTCACCCCGACGACCGTAAGAGGATCATAGAGTCTACCCCCCGTTTGCTTGAGGCCGAGTCCGTCGATCAGGAGTTCAGAATAGTACGCCCGGACGGCGAGGTCCGGTGGCTGAACAACCGCTTCCAGGCCATCCGCGATTCTGAAGGCAAGGTCATCCGGCTGGACGGCATCAGCATCGACATCACCGACCGCAAACAAGCAGAACAAAACCTCAAGCTATATAAGGAAATCTTTGCCCGGTCCAACGAAGCGGTGGCCATCATTGACCCGGATTTTCGCTTCCTTGAACAGAACGAGGCGCACCGCGAGCTACTTGGGTATTCCGACGAAGAAATCCGCAAGTTATCACCGGCCGCATTGATGAGTGAGGAGGCCTTCCAGAACTTCCGCAAACAGCTTGTCAATGCATCCTCGTTTCGCTTCGAAACCACACTTCGAACGCGGTCAGGGAAGCCACTGGACGCCGAGAAATCGGCATACAGCATCTTAAACAACGCCGGTGACATGCTCTGTCTGGTCGGCATGGTACGCGACATTACCGAACGCAAGCGCACCGAAAGCGAACGCCAGATGGCCCGGGAAGCGGCTGAAGCGGCCAATCGCGCGAAGAGTGAATTCCTGGCCAACATGAGCCATGAAATCAGAACTCCGCTCAACGGGGTCCTGGGCATGACGGAACTGGCGCTGAACACCAATCTATCCGAGGAACAGCGCGAATATCTTACCCTTGTAAAAAGCTCCGGCGAGGCATTGCTGACCGTTATCAATGACATCCTGGACTTTTCGAAGATCGAGGCCGGGCGATTGGACATTAACCTTATTGATTTCGATCTGCGGGATTCGCTCGGAGATACGCTCAAAACCTTCTCGTTGCGGGCCCATGAAAAAAGGCTGGAACTGGCCCTGCAAGTGGCGCACGACATCCCCTACCTGGTGGAAGGCGACCCGACGCGGCTGCGGCAGATCGTCGTGAACCTGGTCGGCAACGCCATCAAATTCACGGACAAGGGCGAAGTCGTCTTGCACGTCAAATTGGAATCCCGGACGGAAATGGAAATGATGATCCATTTCACGGTGACCGACACAGGGATAGGCATTCCCGCCGACAAGCAGCAGCTGATTTTTGCGCCCTTCACTCAGGCTGACAGTTCTGCCACGCGGCGTTACGGGGGCACAGGGCTCGGTCTTGCCATCTCCCTGCAACTGGTTGAGATGATGGGGGGCCAATTGTGGGTGGAAAGTGAAGTGGGAAAAGGCAGCAGCTTTCATTTTACGCTCAGCTTCCACTCCGCCAGGTCGGAGGGCAAACCGGGAACTCCGTCGGAGAAGGTCAAGCTTTACGGTCTATCAGCACTTGTAGTCGACGACAATGCAACGAACCGTCGTCTGCTGGAAGAGGTCCTATCCAGCTGGGGGATGAAACCGGCAATGGCTGACGGAGGATGGACGGGCCTGGCGGCCATGCAACATGCAAAGGACGCCGGAAAGGCATTTCCGCTGGTCCTGCTTGACGCCTTAATGCCGGACATGGACGGGTTCACTCTTGCTGAGCGCATCAAGGAAGACCCCGGCCTTTCCGGAGCCACCATCATGATGTTGACCTCCGGGGGCCGGCCTGGTGACGCCGCCCGGTGCCGCCAACTGGGAATCGCAGCATATCTTCACAAACCGGTTAAAGAGCGCGACTTGCTCCAGGCTGTCATGCTTGCGCTATCGCGGGAAAGGAACCAGACCCAGAACGATAACCTCATCACCCGGCACACACTCCGAGAAGGGCGGCGCAATCTCCGCGTCCTGCTGGCGGAAGACGACCTGGTCAACCGCCAACTGGCCGAACGTCTCTTAAGAAAGGCCGGCCACCAGGTCATGGCCGTTCCAGACGGACGTAAAGCTGTGCAGGCCATCCAGAAATCAGGGTTGGATGGTTTCGACGTCGTGCTGATGGATGTCAAGATGCCCGAGATGGATGGGCTGCAAGCAACTGCTGCCGTCCGGGCAATGGAAACAGGAACGGCCCATAGGATCCCCATCATCGCCATGACGGCGCACGCCATGAAAGGCGACCAGGAGAGATTTCTAAAAGCAGGTATGGACGGATACATTTCCAAGCCCATCGCCGTCCATGCACTGGCCGGACTGGTCGAACAA
>JAJXZM010000333.1 GCA_021780055.1 Acidobacteriota bacterium | reverse complement strand
CTGTTTTATTTTTTCATGCAGGGGTGTCCCGCGGGGCCTTCCGAGGTTCAACGATGTGGGTGGCCAGCAGGATCGCCACCACTGCCGTCATGACCGCGCACAAAGTCGTCACTGCAAGATAGCCGTGCCGCTGGTATATAGCTCCGCCCGCAAGAACCACTAGCCCAATCCCCGTCTGAGAAAAAACGTTGCGTAGCGCGATGAAAGAACCCCGCTCAGCCGTCGGGACAAGCTCCGTCATCAGCGCCGCCAGCGGTCCCTGCCTCGAGGCCGCTCCCAGGCTGGTCAATGCAAAAACAACCAGCAGGCCGGCGCCCCAGGGGAAGAACGGAACCAGCGCCACGGAGAGCGCCAGCAACAAGTTGCCGGCAATCGATACAGGCCGCTTTCCCCAGCGGTCAGAGAGACTGCCCGCCAGCGGCGCACTGGTCAGGGCCACCAGGCCGCCCAACATGAAAACCCAGCCGATGGTTCGTGTGGGAACGCCGAACGACGAATTCAGCCACTGTCCGATGTAATACAAGAACCCATAAAGCCCGCCTGAAACCAGGAAGGCGATGACGAGCCCTGCGCTGGTGTCACGACGCCGAAAGAACGACCGGCAGGAGCGAAACGTAGCCCTCCATGTTTCCAGGCTGGGAACGGTTTCACGCTTGTCATTCGGCAGCCCGAGCGAAGACAACGCAACCACGACAGCCAGGGCCGCAAAGAAATAGAACGTGTTGCGCCATCCCAGGCGGTCTGCTACCTGCGCGGCGAGAGGCACTCCCAGGATTGGCGCGGCGAAATAGGCCGTGGAGATCCAACTGAGGGCGCGGCCTCGAATGCTGTAATCAAACCAGTCGCCGGCAAAGGCGATCGAACAGGTCGAGATCGTCCCAGCGCCGAGACCCGTCAACCCGCGGGCTACCGTTAAGTCCATAAAACCCGCGGCGTGCGCGGACATCCAGGAAGCGCAACCAAACACCAGGGCCCCGGCAATCAGAAAACGCCGCCGGCCGTAATGGTCAGAAAAAATTCCTGTGACCAGCGAAGCAATCGCCGCCGCTGCCGAATAGAAAACCGCCAGCAATCCTGCCTGCTCAACCGTGATGTGGAGAGAATCAATCAGCAGAGGTAGCAGCGCGGGAATGGTCTGGTTGTCCGCCAGGCCCAGGAACAGCAGAAAAAACAGTATACCGATGATCAGAAAGTCCACCCGGCGTCCTCGCAAAGCTCTGGCCCACAGGCGATCGGGCCTTCATTGATGTCAGGATGTCCGTTATTCCGGAGCCCTCACGCCGCCCCGCTCCGGAAAACCTTGACGCCGGCCCTGTCTATTCGAAATGGTGGATATCCAGGTGGGTCGCAGCCTTGTCCGACATGTCAACGACGGCAGCCGCGCCAATTCCGACGGCCACAACGATGGCGTCCGAAATCTCTTCCTTGGTTGCCCCCAGCTGAAGCGCCTTCTTGATGTGGCCCCGCGTGCAACCCTCGCACTTGGCCACCAGTGAGCAACCAATCGCAATCAACTCCTTGGTCTTGGAGTCCAGCGTGGTGGCAGTGAAATACGTTTCCTTGTAGAAGGCCTTGTAGATGTCGCGAAAGCGCGGCTCAATCATGCTCATTGAGCTGGGGGTTATTTTCGCTTTGCTGGAGGCACGTTTAGCCATCAACCTTCCTCGGAGTTATGGATTTACGGGTTAGGAACCCGCGTCCCAACCGCACCACTGCGAAATTTCTGTCATCGGCTGGAACGGATTCAGAATTCCGGGTGCAAAGACCTGATATTAACACAGATTAATTCCTAAGATAGGCGGAACAGGATGTCACAGCGAAAGAAGCAAAGACCTGAGCCAGCTATCTCTATTTCAGCCCCAACCTCAGGATCACGTTTCGGCCTGGGCCGCTTCAACTGAAACCGCCTCTTCGGCTGCCACAACCTCCGGCAGTTCCAAGCGGACGGTGGTTCCCTTTCCGGGTTCGCTTTCGACCTTCATGGAAAACTCGTGGCCGTAAAGCACCTTCAGCCGTTCCTGGACGTTCATGATGCCGATGCCGGAAGCAAAGATTTCCGGCAGCCGGGCCGGAGGAATTCCGACTCCGTCGTCGCTCACCTGAATGGCAATTCTCCGGTTGCGGCGGGTGGCGCGCAGAGTGATCGTTCCACCCTCGATTTTCGGGCCTATACCGTGACGAATGGCGTTCTCCACCAAAGGCTGGAGTATCATGGTGGGCACAATCACGTCCAAAGCTTCAGGGTCTATCGCCTCAATCACGCGGAGCTTATCGCGGCCGAAGCGCACGACCTCGATATCCAGATAATCGGCAATGAAGTCGAGCTCCTGGCGCAGCGGGGCAAAGTGGGTCTGGGTCTTGAGCCTTCGCCGCAGGATGTTCGAAAGTTTTATCAGCACTTTGCGGGCGGTGTCGGGGTCCAGCCGGATCAGCGACGAAACGGTGTTCAGCGTGTTGAAAAGGAAGTGCGGGTTAATCTGGCTGATCAGACTGTCCATGCGCGCCTGGATCAAGCTCCGCTCTTTCTCCTCCAGCTTTCGCTCGATGCGGGTGTTGTTCCAGATGCGCAGCGGAAGCGCCACGGCGATGGCCGTGGCAAAAAGGACCAGGATTTCCGTCCACGTTCCGGTTGGGTTCAGGAAGAAAAGGTTTCCGTTGGAAATACGCCCGACCTCAATACGGGATAGTTCCAGCGCAACGCAGACAAGGAAAAAGAGGATCTGCCAGTCCATGGACGGCTGCTTGAATCGCTGCTTGATGGAACGGTAAAGGCTGAGGTCAATGAAAGGCGAAAATTTCCAGACTTCCTCTTTGTTTGGGCAAAGCCAGCGCGCCGAGCCGGCCACCACGGCGTAAAGGACCGCCATCGGAACCGCCAGGAGTTCGTGCCGTGTAGGTAGCACTACCATCGGAAAGGCATAGACAACATGTGGGATAAGGACCGCCGGCAGGCTGACCATCATACCCACCACCAGGCCGACCATGGTGCCGCCCAGCAGGCCGCCAAGAACCGTGATTTCAAGGCTCAAGTCCCCGCCCTGATAACCGGCCACCAGGCGCGTCAGAACGCCCAGCATGAAGGGTACGCCCAGAAAAGCGGCAAAAAGAAGCTTCTGTTTGGGAGTGCGAATTTCAACCAGAAGGAGACGGCGGAATTTGTCAAACCGGGCAATGATGCTGGCGAGCGAGGCGATAACACCCAGCTTAATGAGCAGCGTGACAAGAACGAGACCGGAGGTGCTGGTTACAGTGGGATGCATGGACAGTCCCCAGGCACTGCCCGGGGCGGGCCGGGCGATCCGCCGCCCACCATCCGGACAATTTCAAGCCGGTCGCCCTCTTCCAGTTGCGTCTGGTTCCATTTGGCTCGCTTGACAACTTCCAGGTTGCGTTCAACAGCGACGCGGTCGGCGGGCAGTTCAAGCCAGTCAATCAGCCCCGCCAGGCTAAGGCCGTCCGGGACTTCACGCTGCTCGCCATTCAGTTGCAAGGTCATGAATTTCCTACGGAACCGGGAACCTGCTCCTTGGCTGATGGAGGCCGGATTTCTCCCCCGCGAATCTGGTCAATCACTTGCCGGTGCTGGTTTTCCAGCAACCGCGCAAGGTGCGGCTCATCATCGGCCTGTGCACTGGCCAGTGCGGGGTGCGAAGTCCATAGCGAATGGATCACAGCACCTTTTACATAGACGGCGGTTTCAATGCCCGCCTCTTTCCGGACCTCAGTTTGAACGTGAAAACGCGTTCCTTCAAACTCAACTTCGGTATTGAAACCGCTCACCATGCTCCGGACCCCCGAAGCACCCCTCAATTCCCTGCCAGCCCAAGCCTCTAGAAATAGTATCGGCGCCGGGGCTGCAAGGCAACAGAAAAGTCAGCAGTATAGAGCCACAAGGGACAGATTCGCTGGAGTTTGGAGCGATTGTAAGCCAGGAATGAGAATAAGCTAACAGATGGAAGCAACCGCAAGCACGACCGCCGCTGGACAGAACTGTAAGAGTCCATCAGGAAAGATGGGAGGCACAGGCCTCCCATCCTCCGCAACCGTGTCTGGGATTATCGAACTTTAACAAAGATAATCGCCAACGTGTAAAGTGCCAGCGACTCGATGAAGATCAGGGCCAGAATGAGAAAGAGCTGAATACCAGCCCGGGCTCCCGGATTGCGCGCCAACCCTTCGCATGCTCCCGCAGCGGCCTTCCCTTGAGCCAATCCGCAAAGACCCGAGGCGATGGCCATGGCGAAACCGGAAGTAATAGCAACCCAGTTGGTAGCGCTTACTCCTCCAGTCGCAGCAACTCCCCCTTGAGCACCAAAAAGCGGAGCAGTAAGCACCAGGCCCGCTATCGAGGTGCAAAAGATCATAATCTTCCGCATCATCTTCCCTCCTTAACTTTAGCCCGCCCTACCCAGGGAGGCTGTGACTATAAATTTCC
>JAJXZM010000470.1 GCA_021780055.1 Acidobacteriota bacterium | reverse complement strand
GCGGTAACGGTCCACCTGGATGCCAATTCCAGCCAGGCACACCGGGCCGATCAGATGCGGAATATTGTTCAGGACCTCCCGATGAATATCCCTGCCATCCTTGGCGGCGACTGGAACACTTCCACGTACAATTCATCCCGGGCGATCTATTCAATACTTGGCTTCTGGTTGAGAGTTTTCATGGGCGCCGAGAACGTGATTACGAACCACTATCTCCACCCTGAGAACCGTTTTGAGCGAGAATTGTTTCAGTTACTTGAAGCGCAGGGGTTTGAATACCGGCAGTCGAACTGCATGGGAGGACCAACGGTTCAGTACGACGTTGACGACCACAAGACTCGCATGAACCTGGGTGAATGGGTGCCGGGCTGGTGTTTTGCCTTCGTCCGCTGGGCACTCCGGCGGCACGACGGCAAGTGTCCCTTGAAAATGGACTGGTTTGCCACCCGGGCGGCCCGCGTGGAAAATCCTGTGATCGTGAGCGACCTCCGGACACGCGACGGACGGCCACTTTCAGACCACGCCGCCATTGGAGTGGATGTTCTGGTGGGATAGCACGCGGCGAGAAGTTTCGATCGCAATCCCTCTCCGCCTTTTAGCCGCGCATCACCCTTCGTTGCGGTAGTCAAAGCTTGCTATCAGGGATTGCGAATCACGCCAGTTGGGTTCCACGCGCACAAAGAGCTGCAAGAAGACCTTGGGAGGAAAAACCCTTTCCAGTTCCTGCCGGGCCTCGGTTCCGATCTGCTTGATGCGACTTCCGCCTGCTCCGATGATGATGGGTTTCTGCGAGTCCCGTTCCACCAGAATGGTGGCATAGATTCGGGTGAGGCTTCCGGCCTCTTCAAATTGCTCCACCACCACGGCACTGACGTGCGGCAGTTCCTGGTGAGTGTTGCGGATCACGTGCTCTCGAACGATCTCGCTGGCCAGGAAGCGTTCCGGCTGGTCGGTATATATGTCGTCGGGGAAATATGCCGGGCCCTCAGGCAGCCTTGCGATGATGGCTTCCATCACCTCGTCGAGTTGGATGCCTTTCAGCGCGGAAATGGGAAAAATCTCCTCAAAATCGTGCAGCTTGGCGTAACGGTCCATCAGCGGAAGCAGCTTTGGCTTGTGGACCCGGTCGATCTTGTTCAGCAGCAGGATCGCCCGTGGCGCGTGGTGGGCAACAAACTGCACCGCGAACTCATCTCCCTTGCCGAAGGGCGCTGAGGCATCGGCAATCAGCAGCGTAAGGTCGCGCTCCTGCAGCGCCTCCCGCACAAAGGCCATCATCTGTTCATTCAACCGGGAAAGAGGCCGGTGGATGCCGGGCGTGTCCATCAGGACAACCTGCGCCTCAGGCCGATGGACAATTCCAAGAA
Source organism: Acidobacteriota bacterium (assembly GCA_021780055.1). The sequence continues at coordinate 3,081 of JAJXZM010000470.1, read as the reverse complement.
TACGGTTGCGGGTGGTCTGCGCCACCGGCGTCACAATGGACACCTTCTCGCCCACCAGAGCATTCACCAGCGTGCTCTTTCCCGCGTTGGGCCTGCCTACGACGGCAACAAAACCTGATTTAAATGGTTTCCTGGGTTCGGGCATGAGTGGCTTGCGTTTCGCTATCGGCAGAGGGCAGCAACAGCCGAAATTTCAGGACCGTTCGGCGGCTAACCTCCAGAATTTCAAAAGTGACTCCGTCGGCCTCAACCTTTTCGTGAACGGCGGGCATGTGGCCGAGTTTGGCCAGCACCAGGCCTGAGACGGTGGAATAATCTCCGCTTTCAATCTCCAGGTCCAATTGATCGGCAAGCTGGGCCAGTTCCGTGTGGCCCGCCACCAGGTATGTATTGGCCGATTCCTTCATAATATCGCGCTCGTGCGGCTCGACTTCGTCGCGGATCTCTCCCACCAGTTCTTCAACCATATCCTCGACGGTCACCAGCCCTGAAACGCTTCCGTACTCGTCGATCACGATGGCCAGCTGGATGGTGGTTTTCTGGAGTTCCTTCAGCAGGTCGCGGATGGGTCTGGTCTCCGGCACAAATCGCACCGGCTTCATCAGCGTGCGCAGCGTCGCGTACCTCTGGTCTTCCGGAGTCAACTCCATCAGGTCTCGGACGCTGACCACGCCTTCAACCTGGTCCAGCAACTTGCTGTAAACCGGATAACGCGTATAGCGCTTCTGCCGGAAAAGCGTTCGCAATTCGTCGATCGAGCTGTCGATCTCCAGAGCCGCGATCTCTGGCCGCGGCGTCATGACTTCCCGAACTTCTTTGTCGCTGAACTCCACAACCGATTGCAGCAGTTCGCCCTCGCCCTTTTCGATCAGCCCAGCCTCTTCTCCGCTCTCTATCAGTTCCTTTAGGCCCTTCTGGGGAGTTGGAGGTTCTGCGTCCTCCTCAGGAGATTCCAGCAGCCGGGCGATGGTGGTGGAAATCAGGATCGGGAAAGTAACCGGCAAGGCCAAATAAACGGCCGCGCGCAACATCGGCAGCCACTGCGGCAGAATGGCTTCCGGCTCGTCGTGCCGGGCGACCAGGATAAAAGGTATCAACTGGTCAAAGATCATGATAGTGCCAAACACCACCAGCAGCGAGGCGCCAATGTCTTCCCACAGGGCTCGCGAATCGTGGAAAATAAAGAACGTTGCAACCCCGATCGAGTACAGCGCCATGGCAACGCCGTGCAGGGCTGAAATTGATACACCTACCCGCTCCCGATCGGCACGGATCCGCCGCGGGTCGTCGGTTTTGAACAGCGCCCTGGCGCCCATGGGTGTCAGACGCCGCATCAGCAGCCGCAGGTAGGAAGCGACCGAACTGGCCGCAACCAGCAGCCCGAGTGCGATGACCCACAAAATAATCGCCATCTTTTAATCTATCCTGCTTGCCCCAGTGAGCGTGGCACTTGCGGCTGGGCGGGCACAACTGAAGGGTTCAGCCGTTCTCTTAACTTAAGTTCAAGAGAATTCATTTCACCGTGATCGGTTTCGTGGTCATAGCCCAGCAGGTGCAGGACTCCGTGCAGGATCAGCATGCGGATTTCATCTTCCGTTGAATGCCCCTCGGCCCTCGCGTTCCGTTCGGCCGTCGCGACGGATATGACGATGTCACCCAGAAAGTTCCGGAATTCGTCCGCGTCCGACTCTTCCGTTCCACTTTCCCCGGCGCCTTCCCACGGGAAGGAGAGAACATCTGTCGGCACCGCCTTGCCCCTGTAGACCGAGTTCATGCGGCTGATTTCATCATCACTTACAAAGCAGACATTAAAATCACGCTGCCCCAGATCGAGCGCTTTCTTCACCTGGAATTCGTACGCCCGCAACGATGGCAGGTCCAACGCATATTGCTTCTGGCGATTGATAATCATAGCGCAACCATCCCCTGCTCGAATTGAGTCATAACTTTCCTCTCAAAATCTCGCACGTACCGGCTCTAGGCCCCTTTGCGTACACTCTCCGCGGCCGCCCGCGCCTGATCATGCTCCTCGTAGGCGCGAATAATGCGCTGCACAAGCTGGTGCCGGACGACGTCGTGCTCGTTGAAATAGACGAAACTGATACCCAGCACCCTGCTCACAACGTCCACCGCTTCCATCAGACCCGAGCGCCGGCCCTCCGGCAGGTCAACCTGGGTGATGTCGCCCGTAATCACCGCCTTGGAATTGAATCCCAGGCGCGTCAGGAACATCTTCATCTGCTCGCTGGTGGTGTTCTGAGCCTCGTCCAGAATCACAAACGCGTCATTGAGCGTTCGGCCCCGCATAAAAGCAATGGGCGCGATTTCAATGGTTCCCTTTTCGATCATCCGCTCGGTCCGCTCGGGGTCCAGCACATCATATAGAGCGTCGTAGAGCGGGCGCAAGTAGGGATCCACCTTTTCCTGCAACGTGCCGGGCAAAAATCCCAGCCGCTCCCCTGCCTCAACCGCCGGCCGCGCCAGGATAATTCGCGTCACCGTTCGTGACAGCAGAGCGTCCACGGCCATGGCGACAGCCAGATAGGTCTTGCCGGTGCCCGAAGGGCCGATGCCGAACACCATATCGTGCCGCTTGATGGCATCGATGTAAAGCCGCTGGTTCAGGCTCTTGGGGGCAATCGTCTTCTTCCCCAGCGCGCGGGGGCGTCCGGCTTCCGCCAGGCCCTTCAGAGTGATAGTTGGGTCCTGGGAAAGGATCTTCAAGAATGCCTGCAACTCTGCGCCGTCGATGTGGACGCCATTGTCAACCAGTTCGACATATTCCTCAACCAGCCGCTGCGCACGAGCTACGTTCAGTTCCGCGCCCTCGATTTCCAGATGGTCGGCGTTTAAATGGGTCGAAACCTGCAGGCACTGCTCCAGCAGCTTCAGATTCGCATCGTAAGCCCCGAAAAGCTCCTCAATGCCCCTTTCGATCTTTACACTTGCCTTCATAAAAAGGTCCGCGAAAGCCCTTTACACTTCCAGACTAAATTGAGCGGTGGAAATCCCGGCAATTGGGTCGGAATCTGTCACGTTGGTAATTAGGGGATATACTCTCGTTTCAACTATTAATTTAGC
>JAJXZM010000253.1 GCA_021780055.1 Acidobacteriota bacterium | reverse complement strand
GCTGTGCTGGTACATGTGGCAGCAGTATGGCGACAAGCGCATCCTGCAGGAGAACTATGACGGTCTGAAAAAGTATGTGGAATTCCTGCGGACGCGGGCCAAAGACAACGTTCTCAGCTACAGCTATTACGGCGACTGGGTGGCCATCCAGCCGACGCCAGGCGCGCTTGTGTCAGACTTCTACTTTTATTACGACACGCAGATTCTCGCCGGCATCGCCAAAGTGCTGGGTAAGACGGAAGACGCCGCGGCTTATTCGACCCTGGCGGAACAAATCAAGGAAGCGTTCAACAAAGCCTTCTATGATCCGAAAACCGGGTACTACGCGAACGGCAGCCAGACCGCCCAGGCGCTGCCGCTGTTTCTCGACATGTTTAAGAACCCGATCCGCGGTTACGATTACAATGCAGTTTTTGCCCATTTAACCAACGACATTGTCTATGAGCACAACACGCACTTAACGACCGGCTTTATCGGCGTCAAGTACCTGTTGCCGGTGCTGACGAGTCACGGGCGCACGGACCTGGCCTACGAACTGGCAACACAGACGACTTACCCGAGCTGGGGTTACATGGTTTCGCAGGGGGCGACGACCTTGTGGGAGCTGTGGCAGAACAAGGTGGGCCCTTCCATGAACTCTCACGACCACATCATGTTCGGCAGCCTGGGATCCTGGTTCTATCGCGCGCTTGGTGGCATCAATCTTGCCCCGGATGGCGAGGGCTACCGGCACATTCTGATCGAACCCAACATGGTTGAGGACCTCGACTGGGCGAGCGCTTTGATCGGGACCGTCCGTGGCCGGGTGTCGTGCTCGTGGAAGAAAAAGCCGGGCGCAGTTTCGGTGGATGTCGCGATCCCGGCCAACAGCGATGCCAGGGTCGTTGTTCCACCGTCGGAGAAGATGACAACCGTGACGGTGCGGGAAGGCGACCATGTGGTGTGGGCAAACGGTAAATTTGTTCCCGGCGATCCCGGGATTACAGCCGCGACAAGCGCACCTCATGGCATTGAGTTCAGCGTCGGCTCGGGCTATTATCATTTTCTCCTGACCGGAGAATAACATGCCATCCGTACAGGTTTCTAATTGCTCTTCAGAAAGGATGAACTTGTGAAACTAGTTGCCTACGAATCGGGTAAACAGCCCGCCCTCGGAGTTGTTGTGAAGGATTGGATTGTCGGTGTGGGTCCGGCGATTCAATTGCTGCAGAAGAAACGGGCGCCCCGCGCGCTGGCGCAGCGTGCGAACTTCAAGAGCACTGCAAAGCGCGTGCTGGACGCAGGCGCCGCGCCAAAGGACATGATCGAATTGCTCGGGCGCGGGCGGGCCTGGGGAAAATCGCTGGCCACGATTACTTCAGCATTGGCAAAGGAAATGGATTCCGCCAAGGCTCCAAAGGGACTCTTTACGCCTCTGGCCAAGGCACGCCTGCTGGCTCCTATTCCAAAGCCGGAGAAGATCGTTTGCGTGGGCATGAACTATGCCGATCACGCCCGCGAGCAGGGACACGAACCTCCAAAATCGCCGATCCTCTTCCTCAAGTCTGTCAATGCAATTTGCGGACCGGGCGATCCCATCCACCTGCCGCCGAATTCTTCCCAGGTGGATTACGAAGCAGAGTTCGCCGTTGTGATCGGGAAGAAGGGAAGCCGCATTCCCGAAGACAAGGCCTACGATTACGTTGGCGGGTACATGGTTTTGCATGACGTCAGCGCGCGCGATCTGCAGTTCGCGGACGGCCAGTGGTATCGAGGCAAAAGCTGCGACACATTTGCTCCAACCGGCCCCTGGATTGTGACGCCGGACGAAATCAAGGACCCGCACAAGCTGCGCATCTCGATGACGCTGAACGGCGAAGTCATGCAGGACTCGAATACGTCCAACCTGATTTTCAGCGTCCCTTACCTGATCAGCTACCTGTCGCAGTCTGCGACATGGGAAGTTGGAGACCTGATTTCCACGGGCACGCCGCCCGGAGTGGGGGTGTTCCGCAAGCCTCCAGTTTTCCTGAAGGGCGGCGATACGGTCAGCGTTACGGTTGAAGGGCTCGGCACGCTCACAAATCCTGTTGTCGGTGCGTGAGGGATTCTTCAGGTTTCGGCAGAGCGTCTGACCCGGCGCCTCCCATTAGATCGGGATTTTATTGTTGGGCCAGACGCTCTTGCGCTGCTTTGGACATGGCGTGATAAAGCGCCAGGAAAACTCCGTTCGTCCATCCAAAACCTACCACGTTGGTCTTGTATCCCACCTGAACGTCGGTGTCGGAAGACCTTGTGTCCACGTTGTACTTTTCGCGGATAGTCCCGTCTTTGCGGAAGTTATCGAGGACCATGGAAAGGAACTGAAGTGAAATGCCGTCGGCATAGGAATCGTATCCATATCGCCGCAGGCCCTCGATCGTAATCAACTGAATTGGCGCCCATCCGTATGGAGCGTCCCACTGGGCCCCGGTGTCGGCCATGCTCATGACAATGCCGCCGGGACGATCAAAGGCCTCCAGGTTATTGAGCAATGCTTTCGCTTGTTCCGGTGTGGCAAGTCCCGCCCAGAGAGGATAAAAAGTCGTCGCGTAGGAATATCGGGATTGAGTCTCATTCACAAAATCATAATCGAAGTAGAGGCCGTATGAACGATTCCACAGGTAGCGATTGATCAGCTGGCGGCGGGCAATGGACTTTTCTTCCCACTGCTCGGCGTCATTTTTCAGGCCGAGTTCATTGCTCATCCATTCCAAGTCTTTTTCGGCCTTGTACAGAAGGCTGTTCAGATCAACGGGTGCGAAATCCTGAGTGCCGGCGCCGAAGGGCCCAAAGCGGAAAGTGACGTCAAATCCTGACTCGCGCATGCTTCTGTCGCCTTTGTAAAAGCGCGGCGTCAACGCAAACCTGTCCAGAGTCTCATCGCTTTCTTTCGGGTTTTTATTGCCGGCCTTGAACGTCAGGTTCAGAGAAAATTCCGGGCCCATTGCCTTTGGGGCATCTTCGCCTTTTTGAACCTGTTGGAGATAAGCCCCACTGTCCGAAGGGTGAAGCAGAAAATATCGGGCCACGCTCTCGTAGTACTTAACGGTGTCGGGACCCAGTTCGGGGACCGGCCCATTGCCCAATCCATAGTATCGCGACAGGCCCGTAGACCCGGCAAGATGTGGGGATTCGGTCCAGAACTGGTAATCTCTGACGGCATGCTGATAAGCCGAGCGGAGCCATGCGGGATCTGCCTGTCCTTTGGCTTTCTCAGCTTCGTAAACAGCCCGGATCATTGAAGTGAGGAAGGGTGGCTGAGAGCGCGTCAGGTAATAGGTGCGGTTGGCATTGAGCACTGCGCCATAGTGGTCAATTTCAAAGAAAAAATTGTCGACAATATCACGGGCAAGATTAAGTCTCCCATCCTCGATTAGACCCCGAATAATGAAGTAGCTGTCCCATCCGTACATCTCGTTAAACATGCCGCCCGGTACCACATAAGGCTTGGGAAGGTAGAGGAGACCTTGCGGCTTGAGGGAATCGACATCAATATCACCCAGCTTCTTGATGACGGACGGCAGATGCTTGATGGGGACATGGCAACCTGTTTCCACATTGTTCAGGTTGGCGGGAACAGCGAAACCAGCGGGAAGATAAAGCGCTGATGTTTCGTTGGTCTTGGTGTCAACGTAAGTCTGGCAATTGGTCATCGACCGGGTAAGTGTGGTCCAACCGCTCGAAATGTATTGCAGAATCTGCTGTACGCCAGGAGTTGTTTGGGTAGTGGTGGCGCGGGTGGCATGCTGCGGAATGACAGCAAGAGTCGCTGCAAGAATGATGTACAGGAAGACGGACGTGAGGATACGAGATTTTTTCATAACTTAAGCACTATATTATCGCTGTCCCGCTTCTTCAACCTGTGATTGCCTTGCCTTGGATTGTTCCCGGATCATGTGTTGCCTGAAGCCATTAATCCAATCTGGATTTGCGATGCAGGGTCTCAGCCTGGCACTTCTCTGTTCTGAGTTTTAACCCGACGGCTGCCGCTGCTACGGGTGAAGAAATGCCTGCGTGCGGGCTTGTTGACCCGGCAGAGGTTTCCTGTCAGAATTCTCTTGGAAAGAGAATATGCCACGGACAATTCCACAGACCCGCGAAATACTTGCTGCGGCAAGGCTTGAGCACGTTCGTTATGCCATCCGGGACCTCGCAGTCCTGGCTGAAGATCTGACCCGACAGGGCAAGCAGATACTTCCGCTCAACATCGGTGACCCGGTGTCATTTGACTTCGAGACCCCAGCCCACTTGATCGAAGCGGCCGCCAAGGCCATGCGGGACGGCTACAACGGGTACGCTCCGTCGCTGGGCGCGAAACCGGCCATTGAAGCGATCCGCGCGGAGGCGGAGCGGAAGGGTATTCGGAACATCCAGAGCATCTTTGTTACCGAGGGCGTCAGCGAAGGGATCGATATCGTGATGACGGCGCTGC
>JAJXZM010000533.1 GCA_021780055.1 Acidobacteriota bacterium | reverse complement strand
AATTCTTCGGTTCCGATAGCTCGGTGATCGGCTCCACGTTTGTCATCAACATGGTTCCATACACGGTGGTAGGCGTCGCACCACCCGGCTTTTTCGGAGACACCCTGCGCTCCGATCCGCCGGATTTCTGGCTGCCGCTTTCCACTGAACCCGGCTTGAACGGGCAGAACTCGATCCTGAAAAATCCCGCGCTCCATTGGCTCCACTCTATCGGCCGATTGAAGCCCGGCGAAAAGCCATCGGTTGTTCAAACTGAAGTCACCACCGAGTTGCAAAGGTGGCTTGGCGTGCAGCCGGACCTTACGGCTTACGAACGCTCACAACTCAGCAAGCAGCACATCATCGTCGCGCCCGGCGGAGAGGGCGTTGCCAGCATGCAGGACCAGGCCCGCGACGGCCTTCGGCTGCTCGTCATCATTGCAGGCCTCGTGCTGCTGATCGCCTGTGCCAACATTGCCAATCTGTTGCTGGCGCGCAGCGCGTCGAAGCGGTTTGAGACAGCCGTCCGTGTGGCGCTGGGCGCCCCACGCTCGCGGCTGATCCGCCAGGTCCTTACCGAAAGCGTGCTCCTTGCCGTCCTGGGCGGCATTGCCGGGCTGCTGGTTGCTTACGTTGGCGCACGCACGCTGCTGCTGATTGCTTTCCGCGGGGCGCATTACGTCCCCATCAATGCTTCTCCCTCACCCGTTGTGCTCGGTTTCGCTTTCCTGCTTTCTCTGGTTACTGGAGTAATTTTTGGCGCAGCGCCGGCCTGGATTACTTCCCATTCCGATCCGGCAGAAGCCTTGCACGGCGCGGGCCGCACCACACGTGAACGGTCCTCGCTGCCGCAAAAATCCCTGGTTGTCATACAGGTTGCACTTTCCATTGTGCTCTTGATTGGCGCGGGGCTCCTCACGGAGAGCCTGCGGAATCTTCAAAACCAGAACTTCGGTTTCGAGCCGCAGGGCCGCCTGATCGTGAGAGTGAATCCGGCCCTCGCCGGCTATAAACCCGATCAACTTTACGGACTCTACCAGCAGTTCCAGCAGCAACTTTCGCAAATCCCCGGCGTGATCAGCATGAGCTACTCGATCTATAGTCCGATGCGGGGCGACAACTGGGGCTTCAACTTTCACATCGAGGGCCGTCCGCCTGAGGAGCGGGACGGCGCATCCTTCGACTGTGTTGGCCCGCATTACTTTGAGACTATCGGAACGCGGCTGTTGCGCGGCCGTGTGATCGGCGAGCAGGATACCCCCAGTTCGTTGAAAGTTGCTGTCGTCAACCAGGCCTTCGCCAAAAAGTTTTTCCCCAAGCAGGACCCCATTGGACAGCATTTTGGAATGGGCGATCCCAGCCACGCCGGAGATATGGAGATCGTCGGCATCGTGCAGGACGCAAAATATCAGGACGCGCACGCGCCCGCCTATCCGACCTTCTTCATGCCCTTTTTCCAGATTACCAATGATCCCAGGCTGACGTTTCTGAAGGTTGCCGCTTCCTACGCCGGCGACATCGAGTTGCACGTTGCCGGCCGGCCCGAAAACATTGAGAAAGCCGTCAGCCATTCGCTGGCCGGCATCAATCCCGACCTCACCATCCTCGACATGATGAGCCTCACCCAGCAAGTGAGCCTTAATTTCAACCAGGAGACGTTAATCGTCCGGCTTACCGAGCTTTTCGGATTTCTCGCCCTGGTCCTCGCTTGCGTCGGACTTTACGGAGTCACTTCGTATTCGGTGGCGCGCCGCACCAACGAAATCGGCGTCCGCATGGCGCTCGGAGCAAGCCGCGCCAACGTGCTAGGGCTGGTGCTCCGCAGCGCGATGCTCCAGCTTGTCATTGGACTCGCAGTCGGCGTCCCGCTGGCGCTTGCGGGCGGACGACTTGTTTCAAGCATGCTCTACGGCGTGAAAAGCTACGACCCATGGATTCTGGTTGTGGCCGCCCTCGTCCTCGCCGCCTGTGCGGCGTTGGCGGCATTCTTGCCCGCCCGCCGCGCGGCAAAGGTCGATCCCATGGTGGCACTGAGATATGAGTAGCGGCGCACTTACCCCGCCAAAACCGATTTGTGATTGAGTGATTGGCGATTGGCGATTGAAAAGCTGGCGGCTGATAACTGGAGGCCGGCAAAAGAACTCCCGCACCGGCCGAAAAACCAATATCTGAAGGTTTGATTGCATGATTGAACTTCGCAGCGTGGAAAAGTCCTACCCGGTTGGCGCAGGCAGATACTGGGTCCTCCGGAGGATTGATCTTGATATTAAAGAAGGCGAATTTGTCACCGTGATGGGACCTTCGGGCGCGGGCAAATCCACGCTGCTCGCTATCGTGGGCATGCTCGATGGCGCCTTTGACGGCGAATATTTCTTCCTTGGCCATGCAGTGCACAAGCTGAACACGAAGAAGCGCGCCGAACTCAACAAGCATTACATTGGATTTGTTTTCCAGCAATATCACCTGCTGGACGGCCTGACGGTGGCCGAAAATCTGGATATTCCTCTTTCCTACCGCAACATCAAGGCGTCCGCGCGCCAGGCCATGGTGGCCGACACGCTCGACCGCTTCAACATTGTCGGCAAAAAAGACCTTTTCCCAAGCCAGCTTTCCGGCGGGCAGCAGCAGCTTGTAGCGGTGGCGCGGGCCGTGATCGCCAATCCGAAACTGATTCTGGCCGATGAGCCGACCGGCAATCTGCACTCAAGCCAGGGGAAGGAAATCATGGACCTTTTCAAAAAGCTGAATGACGAAGGCGCCACCATCATTCAGGTGACTCACAATGAAGCCTGGGCGGCATACGGAAACCGCATCATCAACCTGCAGGACGGCTGGGTTGTGAAATAGATGGGAACGTGGCGGCGGGATCACCACGCCAGGTTTTTGCCTGGTAGCGCAGGCCCTTGCGGCCTGCGGCTTTTGATTTTGTCAGGTGGCGCATACCCCGATTTGTCGGAGTGTGCAGATCTGAACCGTCGCTTCCTCGAAAGGGCACGAGTTTACTCGTGCCGGATGAGATTTCAGCTTCTCGGGGGCTTCAGCCCCTGAATCTGTAGCGGCGCGTTCACCGCTTCCCGCACCATTTGATGCGGGGCCCCGCCATTGCCCACGGCCCTACTGATCCGCCCTCGCTTAATTTAGTAGACTATCTACTACCTCCTGTGGTAGATTATCTTCCACCATGGCAAAGCAACCCTCTCGCGACCGAATCGAACTTGTTTACGGCTCTCTCGACATGCTGATTTTGCGAACCTTGCTCTGGGGTCCGACCCACGGGCACGGCATTGCCAAGTCAATTGAACGGGTATCGGAAGAAATGTTCAGAGTGGAGCACGGGTCGCTCTACCCCGCTCTGCAGCGGCTGCAGCAGGAAGGCTGGATCACCTCCGAATGGGGAGTTTCAAAAAATAACCAACGCGCCAAATACTACCGGCTCACTGCGGCGGGACGGCGGCAATTGACGGCTGAAACCTCGCGTTGGGAGCGCTTTGTGCGGGCCGTCACGAGCGTTATGAGGCCTGCCGAACCGGAGGAAGAGAAATGAACTGGCGGCGGCATCTGGCCAGAATCCGCGCTCTGTTTCGCCGGCGGAAGCTGGCCGACGAGATCGATCAAGAGGTCCGCATCCATCTTGAGATGGAGGAACAGGAGAATCGCGAGTGCGGCATGACGCCCGAGGAAGCGCACTACGCGGCCCTGCGCCGCTTTGGCAACGTGACCCAGGCACAGGAAACGAGCCGGGAAATGTGGGCATGGCAATGGCTCGAAACTTTGCTGCAGGACCTCCGCTACGGTCTTCGGCAATTGCGCCGCAACCCCGGATTCACGCTTGTTGCCGTCCTCACGCTTGCCCTTGGCATCGGAGCGAATACGGCCATCTTCAGCGTGGTGAATGCGGTATTGTTGCGCCCGTTGCCCTATCAGCAGCCGCAGCGTCTTGTGTTTATCAATTCGACACAAGTACCTGCCGGGAGGGGCCGCGAAGCTTCCTATCCGGACTTCCTGGATTGGCAAGCGCGAAACCATGTGTTCAACAAGATGGCGGTGTTCAGGACGGAGAACTTTGCGCTCATCGGCAGGGGCGAACCTGAACACCTTTCAGGAGCCGTTATTTCGGCAGACCTGTTTTCATTGCTTGGAGTGCGCCCCGTGTTGGGGCGGTCTTTTCAACCCGGCGATGACGCCCCCGGCGCTGTTAACGGGACCAATGCCGTAATTCTGAGCTACGGTTTCTGGCAGCAGAGATTTGGTTCCGATTCGCGGGTCATCGGCCAGGGCATCAATCTGGATGGGCATCCGTACACGGTCGTCGGTGTGGCGCCGCAGGGCTTTCAGTTTCCGATTCAATCCGGACCGATTGATGTGTGGACGACGATTGCCATCGACAAGGGCAGCGCCGCCAACGGTGTGGCAACACAACGGGGCGCCCATTACCTTGACGTCATCGCGCGATTGAAGGCGGGCGTCACGATTGGCCGCGCGCAAG
>JAJXZM010000310.1 GCA_021780055.1 Acidobacteriota bacterium | reverse complement strand
TGTAACGACATGTGTGATGGGATCGAAGGCATTGGCATCACCCATGTAATTGTCAGGACCGCTGAGGTGCGGCGTGTTGGAGAAGTTAAATGCATCCATCCTGAACTGGAGCCTGAACCGCTCCGTCAGGTTGAAATCGCGAGACACAGAGAAGTCGTAGTTGCCGACTCCCGGCGCGCGCAGGATGTTAAAGCCCGTGGTTCCAAGTCGAGCTGCGTTGGGGTTTGCAAAAGCGTAGGGATCGTAGAAAGGAGCATTGGGGTCCACGGTCCCAAGGCGTGCGATCGTGGACTTAACCTGGTCTGCTGTCTGGTTGCTGCCTGGAGTATTGAAGCCCTCTCCGGTGGAATATACGGAGAAGGGCGGGCCCGTGATAAAGCTTGCCAGGCCGCTCAACTGCCAGCCTCCGGCGAGGAAGGCTGCCGGGCCGCCGCTCGACAGCCATTTTTTGCCTTTGCCGAACGGCAACTCCCAGACGTGCATGATCTGGAGGTTCTGGGTACGGTCAAAGCCGGTGACAACCTGGTTCAGGTACATGAGATTGTAAACCTGAAGAGCGCTATCGCCAGGGCTTCCGTCGCTGTTGTCGATGCTGGCGATGGCCTTGCTCCAGGTGTAATTCACCTGCAGCAGCAGGCCGCCGGTAAAGCGTCTGCTGAGAACGGCCTGGAGTGAATCATAGTGCCCGGAGCCAACTGGCTCAATGTTAATGGTCGGTGCGGTCCGGCCGTAGGCTGCGTAGAGAGGCTGCCCGGCAGAGCCGGCGCCGATGATTTGTCCGGCGTTAGTATCCATGAACCCCAGGATACGGGTCTGCCTCGTGGCCACGTATCCGGCCTGTCCCGTGAAGCCCCACTTCAATTGCTTCTGGATGGTGAAGTTCCACGACTGGACGTAGCCGCGGTCAAAGTTGTGCGGCGGATATCCTGCGTAGGCAACGTCCGTGGGGATGCGAACCACGCCATTGCCGAGATTCGGAGTGGCGATGGCGGGAATGCCCATCTGCAGTGACCGGTAAGGCAAAACACCGCCGCTTCCGCCCGCAGGCAAAATATTTTGGTCATGGGTGGGAACGGAAACCGGGAAGTTCATGCGCATCGGCTCCATCGCTTCATAGGGGTCGGTGGTCATGCCATAACCGGCCCGAATAACGAAGGTGTCCGCAACGCGATATGCCAATCCAATGCGCGGAGAGAATAGTTTCTTGCTGATTTTGACATTGCAGCCAGCAGGCACGGTGCCGTACCCGCAGAGTGCGACGGTATTCGAGTCGGGCTGATAGACTTCGATACCCCGGTCTTTGCGCGTGGGCATGGGATAGTACTCCCAGCGCACACCGTAATCGGCAGTCAATTTCTTGGTTATGTTCCAGCGGTCACGCGCATAAAGCGAATAGAGGTTCGCGTGAACGTTGAAGACGTCCGGGACCAGGTAGTTTCTTCCCATAGTGTCAGGCAAGCCCAGCAGGAACGACGCTATTCCGTTGAACCGTGAAACGTCCGTGGTGCCGTTGCAGGTGCCAGGCGTACCTGCCACTGGATCGAGGCAGTTTGCTGTGACACCCTCACCGAAATGGAAGCCGCCCTGGGCGCCATAACCTCCGGAGAGGTCTTCCGCCGTTGTCTGGTTGAGCGCCTGGCTGTAAATTTCAACCCCAAATCGGACGTTGTGAGGACCTTTGATCCAGTTGAAGTTGGCCACGTATTGCTTCTGCGGATCGTGGCGGTAATACGGCATAAAGTTATCGACCTGGCCGATGGTGGAGAACCCCGAGATGTCGAACTGTGGCCAACCGCTTTCAAACGTGCGCGTGCCGTTGGTGCCGGGGATCCCCAGTACGTTGCTGCCAAAGTTGGTACCAATATCGTTCGGGACAGAGGAGGTCCCCTGCTTGGCCCAGCCGAAGTGCGCGTCCATCAGGAAATTGGGGGTAAAGGTGTACGTCCCCATGATGGTTGTCCGATAGGTGTTTCCAGATCCTTTTCCTGAATTCCCACCGGCGCCAAAATGCGGCCCGCCGGCGTTGGTCCCCTCGAACACAGTCGGAGTGACGTTGGTGTAGTGCAGCATTCCGAAAGTGCCAATAAGGTTGAACTTGGAGGTGACGTTGTAATTAATCTTGGTGTCCACCTGATTGCGGTGGAACGCGCGGCTGCCTGAGATGAAGTAGTCGCGATTGACTCCAGCGCGGTTGGGCAGAGGGATATAGTTGCCTAAAATCTGCTGAGCGATGGGATCAAGCCGCGACGTGGGAATCATGTTCAGGCACTGCGCGCTTGTACAGGCGGCGTTGTAGAGGGCGCTCGTGGGATCATTCGTCGCATAAAATTGCTGCCGCCCGGCGCCCGTGACCGGGTCGCCCGTCGTCGGGTCGTAAATGTCCGTTCCCGAAGCAGACAGGTCGCCATTGCGAATTGCCGCCGTGGGGATAGTGGCGAATGTCTGGGCTGTAAAGTTGTTGAAGAGGCCTTCGTAACTGGCAAAGAAGAAAGCCTTGTCTTTCTTGATCGGCCCTCCCACGGAACCTCCGAAGTCGTTATAAATGTACTTCGGCTTGTTGCCGACATTATTGGCCGCGCCGTCGAACAGCATGGGCCAGGCCTTGGTGTGGTTGTCGCTGTGGTATTCGAAGAGGTCGCCGTGTATCTGGTTGGTGCCGCTCTTGGTTTCCACATTGATGGCAGCGCCGCCCGCGAAGCCTTCTTCGGCGTCAAAGCTGTCGGTCACCACGTTCACCTGCTGGATGGAATCGAGCGTGGGAACGTAGGAATTAACGTGGGGCAGTTGGATGTTGTAAGTGCTCACCCCGTCAATCCGCGTGTTGTTCTGGTTGTTGCTGGTTCCATTGACGTTGAACGACAACGCACGAGAAGGATTGGTGGGGACGGAATGGCTGTTTGAAGGAGGACTGAATCCGGGCTGGGCACGGTAAATCTGCTGATAATTCCTTCCGAGCGGGACCGGCAAATTTGCCAGTGCCGGACTGTCAATGTTGGCATGAACTTCGGAAGTATCGGTTTGGAGCAGCGGTTGCGCGCCGGTAACCTCGACGGTTTGGGTCACCGCGCCGAGGGTGAGTGTGACATCTACGCGAGCCACCGCATTGCTCGCCACAGGAATGTCTTTTCGCTGGTAAGTTTGAAATCCTTCTTTGGTGACCTGAACCGTGTATGTCCCGCTAACCAGGGTCGAGAAGGTGTAATCGCCCGAAGCATCGGTCGTCGCCACGGTTGGAATGTTGGTGCCTTGGTTGGTGGCGGTAACTTTGGCTCCGGGAACGGCGGCCCCGCTTGGGTCACCGATATGGCCCACTACTGAACCGTAAAGGACTTGCGCAGCGCCGTTTCTGGGAGCGGCCAGCACCATTGCAATAGCGATACTTGCCAAAACCACGGTACGAACAAGGAACGATGGTCCCCTGGAGTACCAAGAATTGGTCACACTCATAGCGTCTCTCCTCCTTCTTAACTTACAGTTTGCGTGATTCTGCCCTTCAGCATTTGCCATGGACGGAGTTTGAACTGTCGGCGAACAGGCGTGCCCTTGACAGTGAATACTGACTCGCCTCCGGTTATTTCATCCTCAGTCCCTGGATTAGCCCACTGAGACCAGACGCATTGCTGCTAAAAATACCGAACCTATGACTATGAAAAAGAGACGTATGACTACCCAATCAAAACTGCCATGAGATATACCAATGGTGCAGTGCGTTGTCAAGCTGATTCTTTTGCCAGGTTTTTACAATTAATCGTGAAAAGTTTCTTCATGATTTGGTAAAAGACGTGCTAGACGTGTTTTTCAGACTACCGCGTACCCTTTTCCGCTTTATGCCTTATCGTTGGATAGCAAGGAGGGGCATGCTATAAATGGAAGCGGCACGAGCATCTAAATTGTCCGGGCAACTGGACAGCGGTTGGCGAAATATCGCGCCCGTGTTTTGCCCCGAATGGACTGGACTACAGTGAACTCCGCAGCAAGGAAAAAAGCGAGGATCACGCACCCTTTCCCGAGGCGCTCAGAAAGTGTGGGCGACAGGGCAGACCGCCGGACAATCCATCGTGCGGCAAGGTGATGACGAGCAGCGCGATATACGTCCTTGCTGCTCAGTTGTAGTATATTAAAAAGAATACGAAGGCGATGGAGTTCGCCAAAACCGTCCTTGAAAAGGACTGATGACTCCTGGCCGCCAGCAGGCGATCAGGAGTTTTTTTTGTGGAATTTTATGCTGGTGCGCGGAAAGGCGATAGGCATTGCGAATTTTTCTGCTGATCTTATTCGGTTCCATCGGTACCCTTGCGCGGTACTGGATAGGTGGTTTGATTCAGCATCGCGCCGGGTCCTCTTTCCCGGTGGGCACGATGGTGATCAACCTTACTGGTTGCTTTCTGCTGGGAGGGGTTGGTGAGTACGCACTCCAGCATATTTCAATTTCTCCCGATCTGCGCATTGGGATAACGGTAGGATTT
>JAJXZM010000266.1 GCA_021780055.1 Acidobacteriota bacterium | reverse complement strand
CCCCAAGGGCGGCTCGCAACCCTTCGGCTTGCTGGTAGAAAAGGCTGTTGAAACTATCAAACAGGATGAAACCCGTTGTGAGCCGCAAAAGGTGTCAATTCCTGAGGCGCCTTACCTTGACGGAACTGCAGAACACGACGGGCAGCTGATTCAACGGCTGGCAGTAGAAGAACTCTTGCCTCCCTCGGTGCGGCAACTTCTCTTCCCCAGCGAGGAGGCAGCATGAACCTTGTGGCAACTGCTGCGGAATTGCTGTCCAGACGTCTTGGCTTGTCACCGGACTTGCTTGGCACCGGCGTCATCGAGCGTGCTCTGGGCGTGGTGTTCGCAAAAGCGCGGCCCGAGGGTTCTGAGCTTATGGCCGCCCGGCTTCTGGAAGATGGGAGTAAAGAATGGCAAACGCTGGTGGATGAGATCATTGTTCCGGAGACGTGGTTTTTCCGCCACTCCGAATCATTCCAGTTCCTTACCTCTTACGTTACCGAGAAGTGGAGGCCGGCGCATCCTACTCGGGCATTCCAGGTTTTCTGCATTCCTTGTGCCTCAGGTGAAGAACCGTATTCCGTCGCCATGACCCTGCTTGACGCAGGGTTGGAAGCCCGACGCATCCGGATCGATGCAGCTGATATCAGTGAACGGCTGCTGGCGCGGGCCCGATCAGCACTCTACGGGAATACGTCGTTCCGTGAAAAACCTGAGCCCTCCCGGGTGAAATACTTCGTTAGTTGTGAAGAGGGTTGGCGGGTTCGAGAGGAAGTCACACGCTTAGTGCGCTTTGAAAAGGCAAACCTGCTCGATCTCTCCCTTTTTCGTCAACGTGCCCCTTACGACGCGATTTTCTGCCGAAATGCGCTGATCTATCTCGGCGAGCGCGCCCGTCACGAAGTCGTCAGAGGGATGAGCGAACTTCTTGACGAAGAAGGGTTGCTATTCACAGGGTCCTCCGAACTGACGCATTTTTGCGAGGCCGGATATGTGCCGATGGATTACCCGCAAAGTTTTGCATGTCACAAAAAGAAACCAATAAGCGCTCTGACTCCTATGAGTTCACCGGCTGCGGTCGCGACAGCAAGCACGGCACGGCATGCAGCCACAACACGAGGCCCAATGGCTCCGGACACCAACTACCCCCCGGAGGTCTACCCATCTCCATTGCCTCCACCAGGCATCGAACAGGCGGAGCAATTGGCGGACCGTGGTGATCTTGATGGCGCTACCGCCATCTGCGAACACCTGTTGGAGAGCGGCGTCAAAAACCCCAACGTTTATTCGCTGCTGGGCGTGATCAATGAATCCAGAGGAGCGCTCCAATCGGCAGAGGAACTCTTCCGCAAAGCTCTGTACCTTGCCCCGAACCACTACGAATCGTTGCTTCATATGAGCCTCCTTTGCGATCAACGCGGGGACGCTGACGGTGCCCGGTTATACCGTGCGCGGGCCGGCAGAGCTCTCTCGCGGCAAGAAGGGAAACCGGTTCTTAAAGCCTCATGACGAACACAAAGGCAGACAACGATAATTTGTGCTGGCGGGAAATTGGGATTGCCGGTGACGGCTCCTGCAATCTGCTGAGCGAGTACATCCACTGCCGCAACTGCCCGACATACTCCGCCATAGGGCGCAGGTTGTTCGACCGGGAAATGTCGGCCGATTACCGGCGCGAAGTTTCAGAAGAACTGGCCGCTGCGGCAGCTGCGGTGGCCGAAGAAACAGAGTCACTACTAATACTCCGGGTTGGTTCCGAATGGTTTGCGCTCCGGACCCAGGTTTTCCAGGAGATCTCGACGTACCAGAAACCATACGTCGTGCCATTCCGGTCCGGGGCATTGCTGGCAGGATTGGTGAATGTCAACGGCGAGTTACTTCTTTGTATTTCATTGGAAGCGGCCCTGGGATTGCCGCCCGGACCGAGGACAGAATCAGCAGGACGACCACGACTTTGTGTGGTGGGAAACGGGCATGAGAGGTTTGCCTTTGGCGTGGATGAGATTCTCGGCGTGCGGCGCGTTCCCTCTGGCCTGATGCAGCCTGTTCCGGTAACGCTCGCAAAGTCTCCTTCCGCACAGGCCACTTCCTGCTTTGAGGTTGATGGCCACAATGTCGGCTTGATCGACGAGCAGAGATTGTTCAACTCTTTGGACAGGAGTCTGCAGTGGTAAGTGGGCCGGGCAACACGCTTTCGATGCTTGACCTTTTCCGTTCGGAATTGGATAAGCACTCACTAGTTCTCGAACAAGGGCTGGTGAGCGTTGAGGTGTGCGAGGAGCGCACTGATCAACTGGTGCGCGCCGCGCGCTCTCTCAGGGGCGCGGCCCGCATTGTCCAACTCGATTGTGCCGCGCGGCTGGCGCAGGCAATGGAGGAAATCCTGGCGGCAGGGCAGAAAAGTGAACATCGCTTGAGTGGCGCTGTGGTCGATTCCTTGCGTACAGCAAACGAGGTCTTTCGCCAATTGGTGCATTGCAACGCGGAGGAAATCCCGGCAAAGCTTGAAAGCCACCGTGCCGATGTTGAACGTATCCTACAGAAGTTGGTCCTGCATCCCGTTCAACGTACAGGGTCTCATCCGCCGACCGAGCCTGCCGCCGGACCCCCGCCATCGGTGGCGGTCGATCCATCCTTGCTTGAATTATTTCGAACCGAACTTGAAAATCACTCCCGAGTGCTCGAGGAGGGCCTGGTAGAAACGGAAGCCCGGCAAGATACTGAGATGATCAAGTCATTGATGCGTGCCGCGCACTCGCTCAAGGGGGCCGCGCGAATCATTGGCCTGGATCCCGCCGTGAAGCTGGCGCATGCGATGGAAAACTTGCTTACCGCGGCTCAGCGTGGCGAGCGGCAATTGTCGCGTGAGGATTTCGACCTGCTACTCCAAGGCACTGACGTGTTCACCCACCTGGCCAAGCGTGAACCTGCCGATATCCCTGCTGCGCTTGAGGAAGTAGCTCCCAGCATTGAAGAACTGATCACGAAATTCACGGTGCCTTCAGGTTCCGCCCATCCCGTGCCCACTCCTCCTCCGTCGGTTGCTGTTCCAGCATCTCCACCGGTGGCCGAGGGCCCCGCAAAGGTTCGTGCCGATAAAACAGAGGCGGGCTCGGTGCGCGTGTCTGTAGAGAACCTGAATCGGCTGAGCGGATTTGCGGGTGAATGCCTGGTAGAAGTTAAGACGCTCCACCCTCTCACACAAGCCGTGCAGCGCATCAAGCAGCGGCAGGCGACGCTTGGGAAAGCGGTCGAACAGGCATTGGAAGCATTGCAAAAAGAGTCTGAAGTCGAAGCACAGGCCCGGCTGGAAGAAGCCCTCGGGGAATCCGCGTGGATACACAGCACGATTCCCCTTTTCCAGGCGGACCTGGAGCGCTTCTCAGGAAAGTTGGAACATTTGGCCACCCATCTGTACGACGAGGCCGTATCCACTCGAATGCGACCTTTTTCTGACGGGCTGCACGGTCTCGCGCGTATGGTTCGCGACATGGCGAAGTCGCTCGGCAAGAATGTTCGCTTCACGACCGAAGGCGAAACTACGCCAGTAGATCGCGACATTCTCGAAAAGCTTGAGGCGCCGCTGACTCACTTGCTTCGGAATGCATTAGACCATGGGCTGGAGATGCCGGAGGCGCGGGCACAGACGGGCAAGTCACCAGAGGGAAAGCTGACTCTTGCGGCGCGTCATGTCGCGGGGATTCTGGAAATCACAATTACGGACGATGGTAGCGGAATCGACCTGGAAAAAGTCCGGCAGAAGATTGTGTCCAAAGGGCACGCAACCCCCGAAATGGTGCAAAAGCTGAGTGAAGGAGAGGTACTGGACTTTCTTTTTCTACCTGGCTTCTCTACCTCGCAACAGGTCACTGAGATCTCAGGGCGAGGTGTTGGACTGGATGTGGTGCAATCAATGGCGCGCCAGGTGGGTGGAAACGTAAGGATTGAGTCAACGCTGGGGCAAGGCACACGTGTCGCGCTCCAGTTGCCGCTCACACTCTCCGTCTTGAGGACTATGATGTTCGAGTTCAAGGGACAGCCATATGCCCTGCCGCTTACGCGCATTGACCGTGTTTTGAGCATTCCTCCCGCGAATATCCAAGTCGTTGAAGATCATCAGTATTGCCGGTTCGACGAGCAGAATATTGGCCTGGTTGATGCCGCTCAGGTGCTGGACCTTGCAGGTTCTGATCGCCGCGCTGGTGATTTGCGCGTGATAGTGATCAGTGACCGTCTCAACCGCTACGGTCTCGTTGTGGACCGCCTGGTCGGCGAGCACGACCTTGTTGTGATCCCGCTTCCCACTCGATTGGGCAAAGTGCCAAACGTGAGTGCCGGGGCAATTCTGGAAGACGGCTCGCCAGTGGCAATCCTGGATAGTGAGGACCTTGTGCGTTCCATCGACAACCTTTTGACGCGTGGAAGGCTGATGAAGCTAGGCGGCCAGGCAAAGGCCGAAAAGGCGAAGCGGAAACGCGTCCTGGTTGTAGAC
>JAJXZM010000320.1 GCA_021780055.1 Acidobacteriota bacterium | reverse complement strand
ACCCATGCGGAGAACTCATTCCAATCTACGGCGTCGCGGCGAAGGCAATGCGCGCTTCCCAGCCAGACGGTTCCGCGATATTCGAGGATTCCATTCCTCATCTCGCGGTCGGCTTCAAAACGGTCGTGAGCGGCCCTCAGACCTTCCTGGCTGCGGTCGCGAATTCCCAGCGACTCTCCGCGGGGGCCGATATACGAGTAGTCGTGCGAAAGATAGACCAGATCCGTCTCCCGCTCGAACTGCGCGGCGACGATCTTCAATTTTTTCGGGTCCCAAAGATCATCGCCATCGAGGAAGCAGAGCACATCGCCGCTTGCCGCGGCAATGCCATCAAGCATCGAATGCAGCACTCCGCGATTGCATTCATGCCGAATGAGCTTGCAGCCGGGAATGCCGGCGATAATCCCGCCGCTGCCGTCGGTTGACGCGTCATCGACAACAATGATTTCCGGCGTGTACGCGCCCGGTTCCTGCTCCAGAACGGAACGGACCGTGTCCGCGATATAGCGTGACAGGTTGTAACACGTGATGATGACAGAAATCTTCATTTCGAAGTCAGCAAACTCGTGGCGCAAGCAACTTATCGAAATGGCCCTCCCACCGTTCCGCAATCGCAGCCGGACTAAAATGCGTCTGGATCCGTTCCGCGGCTGCGCGCCCCAACCGCTGCCTCAGCTCGCGGTTTTGCAGCACGCGCGCAATGGCATTTGCCAGAGCTTCGGCATCTCCCGGCGGCACCAGCAGTCCGGAGACCCCATCCTCAACCAGCCTTAGCACGCCATCCACGGCGGTACCTGCGACCGGGACCCCCAGCGCCATTGCCTCAGCCACAGCCATCCCAAATCCCTCCTGGAGCGAAGGCGAGACGTACAAATCGGCGGCAGCAACGTGGCGGAGCGCCTGCTCATAGGGCATGGCAGCTATAATGATCACCTGTTTCTCCAGTCCGGCTTTTGCCGTAGCCTCCCTGATCTCCGCCTCCAGAGGGCCGCTTCCGATCAGCATCAATTTCGGGAACAAGCCTTTCTGTTTCAGGAGTTCGAGCGCGCGCAGAAGCACGGAATGCCCCTTCTGCTCAACCAGCCTCGCGGAGCATACAAGGACACTGGTCTCATCGCCCAGCGCCAGGTCCTTTCTCACCTTTTCCCGCCCGCTTAGGAACGTCTCCGCAGACCTGCCAAGCTCAATGGAATTGGGAATCACGCCTATCTCACGGTTTATACCCATCTCGTTTTGGTAATACCGGGCAATGCTATCGCTGGCGGCAACAATGCCGTCGGTATATCGGCGGAGACAAAAAAGGTGCAAGGCACAAAATGCTTTCTTGCGGATTCTCTTAGGTGGATCGTGCTTAAAGTCCAGGTCGTGCAAAACAACCACGCGCCCCGGTCCCTCCACAAGAGTTCGTGACAATCCCGAAGCGATCGCCGATGAAAGCAAGTGAGCCTGGACCACGTCGTATCTGCCTTTACGAATCAGCCTGGCCACCTTTATCCCGGCGGCGACAGGGTCGCGGCGCGAACGGACTCCAAGTTCGTGAAACTCAATCCCCCATGAGGGCAGGTCGCGCGCAAGGTCCGAGCCGGAAAAGAGCGCTGCAATCGTGCATTCATGTCCCCGCGCGGCAAGAGCTCGAGCCAGGGTCACCAGTTGCCGCTCCGCGCCACCCGGGGTGCAAAGGCGGTCAATCAGGCAAAGAATTTTCATGCCTTCTCTATCTCCCGCTGCGCTTTCCCCCTCCAACCGCAAGCCGCGCCGGCAAGAGCGCGTTGCTCTGCCGCCGGTTCCCGCCTGCAAAGCGCCTGCATCAATTGATAGTGGCCTGCTCGCATCCGTTCGAACGAATATTGGCTATCAACCCGCGCCCGAGCCGCCCGGGCCATTGCCTGGTATGCCGCTCCGTCGCGCACCAGGCGCACCGTCTGCTCCGCCAGTTCTCCGGCATCCTGCGGCGGCACCAGCACTCCGCATCCGTCCTGCAACAGGTCGCGCACGCCTCGCACATCAAACCCCAGCACCGGCACGCCCGAGGCCATTGCTTCCACGCAGGCAATGCCAAACCCTTCGCTCTCGCTCGGCATCCACAGCACCGTCGCTTGCCGCAACCGCTCTTCGGGGCGTTCCACCATGCCCCAGAAAGTGACGGCATGCTTCCATCCGCGCTCCGCCACCACGGCGGTCAATTCGTCCCACATCGGCCCGTCTCCCACAAACCACAGCCGGGCTGCCGGGAGTTGTTTTTTCAGCCAGCCGAAAGCTTCCAGCGCCTGCCCTGGCCCCTTTTTAGGAATCAGCCTTCCCAGCACGCACACCACAACATCATCGGTTGGTGTTCTCTCTTGAAACCGGAAGCGCGAGGTGTCAATCCCGTTGGGAATCACGGCAATCTGGTGGCGTGGCAAGCCAAGCCCTTCCGCAGCATGGTCGGCAAGGGAAGCAGAAACAGCGGCCACGCGCCCTCCCATCCTGCGTCGGACCCATCGTTGCAGGGCCCGCGACAGTTTGTGCCGCAACGTTGCGCCGTCCCAACATACGTCATGCCCGTGGAGCACCCAAAGTGTTGGGACTCGGGTTCCCGCCAGCGCCCCGATCAACGCCGCCTTCGGCGTGTGGATCGCAACCACGTCCGGCCTCAAGCGCTCGAGTGTCCTGCGCAGCCGCCACGCAGCCGCCGGCGCCGACCCCGGCCAGTGGAACTCTCCCGGCTTGAACAGCGGAAATTCCTGGATGTCCCGGCCTTTGCCGCTGCTGGCCCCCTGCGCCTCCCGCAGAGTAACGATAGAGGCCTCGCAATCCGCGCCGCATCCCGCGCGCGCAAGTTCCATCACCACACGCTCAGCGCCGGCTGGTTGCAGGCTTTCAACGAGATAAGCAATCCGCATTGAGCTCATGCTCCCAGAAGGACTCTGAGGACGCTGCCTCGCTCACCCGCGTCAATCTCCTCAAGGGCCCCGAGGGCACTTCCGGGCAGCGTGCTATAGGCAATCACAAGGAGTGAGTAAGCAAGCCGTCGCCGGAAATTCCTGCCCGGCTGCCGCCAGGTCGCCTTGATCGCCCGCACCGTCAGGTCCGGCAGCGTGTCCGGCCACGGGTGGGTGTGCGGGTCCATCCGGAGCGAGATGATGCGGCGCACCCAATGCTGCGGGCAGCCCCCGAGCCAGTCCTCCAGCGGAACTATCTTTCCATCCGTCAGCCGGCACAGCACGTCGTAGAGCCGATGGTCAAGATACAGGCGATTTCTGATCACGGCCAGCGGCTCTGCGCATGCCAGGCTATTCCGGCCGTGCAGGCGGTACTTTGCCAGCGGTTGACGCAGGCAACCCACCTCACCAAACAAATTCACTGCCGTCAAGTAAATGTCCGGACAGGCTTTCCATTCCGATTCCGGAATCGGCAGGACCTTCTCGACGGCCGTTCGCGAGAATACATTTCCACTGGTTGGCGAACCCACCCCGAATGACCCCAGGATGGGACTCGGCAATGCCTTTCCCCCAACCATCTTTTTCACGGACACCCCGGCCTTGTTGACAACTTCCATAGGGAAAATCATTCGGACAAAGCCGTCCCGCCACTGGCTGACAACGGTTTCCAATGCGTTCGGCTCCAGCACATCGTCGGAATCGAGAAACATCACCAGGTCTCCCGCCGAAGCTGCAAACCCTGCATTCAGGGCGGAAACATGCCCTCCGTTCTCTTTGAAGATCGCCCGGACCTTATCACCCCGGCTTTCGATTACCTGCCTCGAGTTGTCCGTCGAGCCGTCGTCGACCACAATCACTTCGATGTTGGGATAGGTCTGCGCCAGCACGCTGTCAATGGCTTCGCCCAGAAACCGGCCGTAATTGCAGTTGCTGACAATGATGCTGACTTTCGGCAGCCACATCACGGCAGCTTCAACTGTCGCCGCTGCGGCATTCAATCGCTCGTTTTCGCAAGCATCTTCAACATCTATGAAGATGCCTGATCGTGCTGGCATGCTCATGCGCGCCCCTCAGGCGGACCCGCCACCAGGCTTTCTGTACCGGTCAGCAGTAAACCTTCAACCAAAAGGCCAATCCTCATGTGGTGCGGTACGCGAAGCAAACGCCGAGATCGGCGTTGCCTATCCCAAGCCGAATAGTGAACCCATAGCCCGTCAGCAGCTCTCTGCACCTTATCTGTTTCTCGGCCGAGTGGTATTCCAGAGCGACGCGTTGAACTCTTTGCATCGCAGCCGCACCGACGGTTTCCAACATGTCGGTCTCGGCCCCTTCCGCGTCGATCTTCAGCAAGGCAACGCCGCCGCCGCTTGGGTCGGCGAGATCCAATGCCTGCGCCAGGCTGACACACCTGACCTGACTGGCGGTGTTGCCCCCGTACGCGACTACCTTCTGAACTATGCTGCTGTCGCGCGACGAAAGCGCAAGATAAACGGTCCCCGTCTCCCGCCACACCGCCGCCTGATGGATCTGCACGCGACGTTCAAAATTACTTGCAGAGAGGTTCCGT
>JAJXZM010000360.1 GCA_021780055.1 Acidobacteriota bacterium | reverse complement strand
ATTTCTCGGAGAGGGCTGAATCTCAAGTTCGCGTAGTCGCGCCCATACATCAGCCAGTCGTCCGTATCCCGATCGGAAGAGAGCAGCCTCTCAGCGCTGACTTCTACCTTGGGAGCTTTTGCTTCGGTTGTGGGTTGCAAGGCCAACATTGACAAAGAGCGTAAGTACCGGATGACGTCTGCTCTGTCTTTCTCGTTCAGCTTCTCCGCAAAGCTCGGCATGGCTGTTCCACGTTTTCCCTGTCGAATTACGCTGTCGAGCTCTGGATCCGGGATACTGGACTGCCAGGTGGGATTGGTGAGGTCCGGCCCTGCCCCTCCCTGAGCAAAAGCGCCGTGGCAGACGGCACAGTTGGTGGAGAATAACTCCTTGCCACGGTCAACCTTTTCCTCAGCTCCCAAAACTCGTCTGGCTGCAACACCCAGGGACACGACGAGAAGAAGATTGGTACAAATCAGCTTTTGCGATTTTCCCACGTAACCCTCCCCCACACGAGGTTGGTCAACCTTCGGTCTATATATACAGCACAGCTAGAGTAGTACCGCTTCAGGTGAATCGTCAAAATGTGGCGAACCAGGCCTTTGACCGGATACTCGCGGGGCATTTGACCATGTGGACCTGAAGGACCCGCGGCAGCACGGTAGCGGATAACCGAATGGCAGGTCAGGAGCTCAAACAGGGAGCAGACGGTAGGCTCAGGGAGTCGAACCCCGGAATTGCGACTTAACAGTTCTATCCAAAAAAGATCAGGAACTCAACCCTGCAACCCGCAACCCGGTCGCAACCCCAAATCAGATCGAACAAACTCAGCTCCACCCTGCTGGAAGTCATTCCCTGCAGGAGCTGCAGGGCAATCAGGTGGTACGTTGTCAGAAAGCTCCTCAGGAACGCGAATAGCCCAAAGCAACTGTAAGAATTACTCCCACGGAACCGACGATCCGCGTACAAGCCCATCGCGGCTCCCCAAGAAGTTAATGAACACAAACCCCATACCTTCTCGCCGGGAAACTGTTACCCAAGCCAGAATTTAATTGACGTGCTCGAATTTTGGTACCAGATGAAGGGAGACAGTTTACATCACTGAGGGGCCTGAAGGATGGCACCCACACCGACACCGAGTTCAGCAGCAATTGCCTTCCAACCTAGGCCTTCGGCACGCAGCTCAGCGATCCGCAATTCGTCAACCGTGACACGCGGTCCGCCTAACTGCTTGCCCTTTGCCTCGGCCGCACCGGGTCCTGACCGCACGCATTCCCCTATCAGTTCCATCTCAAACTCCGTGATCGATGCAAAGATGCCAAAGACCAAGCGCCCGTTCGGTGTTGAAGTATCCACCCGATCCTGGAGGCTCACGAGGTCGATTCCCTGCGAGCGGGACTCCTTCAGTGCGTTAATCAACTGCCGCACACTTCATGCAAAGCGATCGTAACGATAGACCACAACGGCACCAACCCGCCAATTGCGACAATCCGAGAGCAAGCAGTCCGGCACGGGTCAGTACTCTTTCGAGCCGCTGATTCCGGCTTGAACGTATTCGCCGATGACGGCCTAATCGCGTCAGTCGCAATGAGATCGAACTTCGTTAAGCTGCATTTTGGAAATTTGGCCGTTGTGAGTGCTGACCCTCGCGTAGATGGCCGCACTTTTGAACTTTTTTGCTCAACCTTTCTTCGGAGGGCGACCACCCATCTTCGCCCATTTTGTGAGTTGTTGCTTGGAATGCTGCTTGGCGCGGGCCAGCCCTCCGAGGCGCGCCCAAGCATTGCGTTCTTCCGGTGTAGTTTTCCTGGCCCTGGCCTTGCCGCCAAGTTTCCCTAAGGCTGCTGCGTGAGGATTTTTCTTCATGCCCATATCTTACTTAGCGTTATGTATCGGTATCAAGAGCATTTTCTGGCGATGTAGGTTTTGCAGGCCGTTGCGCGCCATTGCCGTGAGGGAAAGGACAGACTGGTACGGCAAGGCAGGCACTGCAGCAGCGGTCTTCCCAGCAGGCTAAACGCCAACCGCTGCGTCGGGAGGGAATTCAAATTCATCTGGGAGGACAGCTGGGCGGACAGGCCCAAACGTTTGGCCTCGATCGTCGCGCGGGGGCCGGGCTCTTGCGTGCAAGCCCAACAATGTGGTTCCCCGGTTCGCGAGGCACCAGTTTCATTTTGGCGTAGCACCGGCGGGCTCTCTCAAATCAAAAAAATATCTAACATACCGCAATGAAACCATCCATCGTATCTGCGGGGCCTATCGGTGATTTATTTTGGTGGGATCTCAGTTCGCCAAGCCATCGGCTTTGCTTTCTTTCAGTCGCTGACCCATTGGAAATTCGTCAGGTCCGATCATCGTGCTTCCCTCGGAAGGCAGGTACGTACTGGCAAGTGTCCGGCTGGTCATGTGGCGCTACGCACTGCAGGCAGAGGAACTTTGAGTGCTGCAGACAATAAAAGACGCCAGGGCGCTCCCTGCAATCCAGGCAGAGCGGCACCCCTGGTGCTTCGTAGGTATAGACCCTGCTTTCGGATGGTTCCTGCACTCGTTGCGCGGGCAAGTTTGGGCCACCCACCGCCGGGCCGCCGGGCTGAGCGGCCCTGATTTGAGGCGTCCCAGCCACGGTTTCATGGGGCGGAGTGGTTGCCGTCCGGACTCCTCCGCTCAGGCCCAATCCGGTACCAACCTGAGGACTTGTCATGTGGGGCCGATCAAGCACGCCCGACGGTTGCCAGGACGTACTGGTCGGAGTTCTCGTCGCGCTCAACTGCGGCGAGACGGCAGGCCTCCAGTATGGTTCCACTCCAGCCAAAGCCTTATCCTCGGCTCTCGAAACCCGTACCTTCCAGATGATCGAGGAAATAGCCCAGACAACGAAGCAAGACAGGAATACGAGGAAAAGCGCGACGATTACCCGGAGAGAGCCAGGATTAGATTGAACGATCGACTGCGCTGTTATAGCTACGGCAGCCAAATAGAGCAGGCCGGCAACGCTCAACCATGCGAAAACCCGAATCCAGACGGGCTTTTTCACTCCCACCCTCTTTCCGTAGCATCACAGTTACCTTGGCCGTAGCTTAATACTTTTTCGAAAGGTACTTCTAAACCCATGATCAGCCCGCTTGGCTCGTCCTGCATGGAGCATCTCGATTTTACAACGTTTCAAGGAACGTAATAGCCAGGATGTCGAAAGTCTGAGGTGGCCCTGCAGCTATGGAGGCACATTTCTGGATTCCTGACGCGTGTTGGAAGGTCGAAAGTTCTGCGTCAAATTGGCCGTCCGCTGTCATGGATGAAAAACGAGAGGATGTGATTGTAGCAGCACTCCGGCGGTACAGGTTTTCTTGTGTACGGGATGACGTGATTTTTGCACGTTGCTGCGGAGATTGAGGCCAAGTTATGACTTCTTCCCGGGAACGTGCTCAGGAGTCCAGGTTTTGGTACCAATGGAAGAGGTGGTTCAAAATACCGGGGCCGGTCAAGGCTGGCGGCCTTCCAGAAGGGCAAGGAATCAATTGCCACCTATATTCCCGTCTGAAACTGTAGGTCGTGTAAACCCGGCAAAGCTCATTAACTGGCATTTCCTACCCACTCTCGAAACTGCTTTACTGCAGTGGATCAGATTCTATGATCTCCTGCAGACATTCGGCAGCCTGCTGATTCAGGCGGGCTCGCCCATAGTATGTGTCCGCGACCAGATGGGCCATGCGAGCATCAAGATCACGGTTGACACCTAAGTGCATCTATTGGCCGGGGCCGATATTGGTTGGATTGTTGAACTGGACAAGAAGACAAAGGTGCGACGACCCACAACTCAGGCGCGAGCATGAGCAGGAAGATGTAAGGTCAAGGCTGCTAAGTCATTGAAAAGATGGCGCGCCTGGAGGGGCTCGAACCCCCGACCTACAGATTCGAAGTCTGCCGCTCTATCCAACTGAGCTACAGGCGCGAGAACTCAACTCTACCAGTTTAGAGCCTTTCCTGGCAACAAAAGCCCCACGATGGCGACTGCCGGGCTTGCATGGGTAGCAGCAGGTCGAATCGGCGCATCGCCTCGCATCACCGCAGCTTCTTCAAAAACTGGACGCTACGACCGCAGGTCGCCCCGCGATCGCGCTTACTTCCTTGCCGGAACCGTTAGGGTTGCCGAAACCAGTCCGGGTGAAGTAGCTTCGACGACGATTGCACCCTCCGCTCCTGTGCTCTGGAGGTTAATGGCGACGATTCCCGTAATGGCGTCAATTTCCGTCGTGCCGCCCAGCAGCCGTCCGGGACCCGTTGCGGAAAACGTGATCCAGTTCTGCGCCGTTGGAACAACTGTCCCGGCGGAATCAACCACATTCACTTCAATAAAGACCACGTCGGCGCCGTCGGCGGCCAGCGAATCCTTATCCGGCTTCAGCACAATTCCCCTTGCCTGGCCGGCAGTGCTGATCTGGTGGCGGACGGTCGTGTTTCCTTTCTTTCCGACGGCCAGCAGTTTACCCGGCTTATAGGCAACCTCATCCCAG
>JAJXZM010000077.1 GCA_021780055.1 Acidobacteriota bacterium | reverse complement strand
GGTGAAGTTTATGCTGGGAATTCTCCTGATTGGGGGCGGCGCCCTCGCTGCCGAATACATTCTGGTCAAGTGGTACCCGTATTACCAGGGTTACAAGGCCAACAAGGTTCTCGAGGCTCTTCCCTATCAGAACGCGGCGCTTGGAATTGACATGCAGGTTGCCGCGGGCATCTATGGCAAGGTGGATGACTTCCCGGGCGGCGTCCGAATTTACCGTTCCCATCTCTTCAGTTCCGGCCCCGCGCTCATCATCACCTCGCAGGCGAACCCGAATAGCGCCGATGAGTTCTCACCGGAACTCCTGGCCAAATGGCAGACCGCCGGGACATACCAGGAGATTCCTGATTACCGGTTTGACCATACCAAGATAGAGGGGCGTGACGCTGTGATGATCTGGCAATCTGCGGAACACGCCAAGGTCCTGCCAGCCATTAGTTTTGACGTGTCCAGCACGGACAATCCAGAGCTGGTGACGGCACACATCATTTCCCCAGACCACATTGTCCAGGCCAATTGCCGTCCTGGTTCGAGCGACCCCGCGCTCTTTCTGCGTGCGTGCGAAGAGAGCATCAAGTCCATCAAGGTCAGCGGCCCTCCTCCTAAGGAAAAACCGGAGCCCGGAGTGCTTGAACTGAAGAACGTCAATCCGATCAAGTAAACGTCCGGAAGTTCCCTTCTGAAGATTCCTTATCTCCTTCTGCTCAGCAGCGTTAAATTCTGCTAGACTGTGCAACTCTAAACTTCCTCGAAAGAAGGAGTGTGACCTACCCATGCCCAGTTGGAATGCTGTTGAAGGAAGCCTTGCTACACCCAAAGGCTTTCGTGCCGCCGCGGCCGCGGCCGGAATCAAGAAGAAACCAGGCGCCCTGGACCTTTCGCTGATCGTTTGCGACGCTCCCGGGGCGAGTGCTGCCGGCGTTTTCACCACGAACAGGGCCGCCGCCGCGCCGGTCTTGCTCTGCCGGCAAAATCTGAAGAAGAATCGTGGGCGGGCCCGGGCCATCATTGCCAATTCGGGCAACGCCAATGCCTGCACGGGCCGTGGGGGAGTGCTGGTGGCGGAGCAGACAGCCAAGGCCGTGGCGCAAATGCTGGGGGTGCAGCCGCACGAGGTTCTTGTTTCCTCCACGGGAGTGATTGGAACTCCATTGAATGTGGACTTGATTCTGGAGCAGCTCCCTATATTGAAAGAGATCCTCTCCGTCGAAAGCGCGCCGGAAGTCCCGCGCGCCATGATGACGACAGACAGTTTTCCCAAGTCCGTTGTGCTGCAGTCGAAGATTGGCGGCAAGACCGTCTCGCTGGCAGGCGTGGCCAAGGGCGCCGGCATGATCCATCCGAACATGGCCACCATGTTGTCTTACATCACCACAGACGCTGCCGTTGCTCCTGCCGCGCTGCAGAAGATGCTGCGCGAGGCCGTGGATGCCTCTTTCAATCGCATAACCGTCGACGGAGATACCTCGACCAACGACACCGTCATTGTGCTGGCCAGCGGCGCCTCTGGAGCAATCGTCCGCCCGGGGACGCCCGAGGCAAAGAAGTTCAAGCAGGGACTCACTGAGGTTTGCCAGGCGCTCGCGAAAATGATTGTGAAAGACGGCGAAGGCGCAACCAAAATCGCGCGCGTAGACGTGCGCGGCGCCCGGAACGCTTCCGACGCCGAACGTGTGGCGCGCGCGGTGGCGAATTCTCCGTTGGTCAAGACGGCGCTGGCTGGCGGCGATCCCAACTGGGGCCGGATTGTCTGTGCCGCGGGTTACTCCGGAGCCGCGATTGACGCATCGAAAGTCGATGTTCGCGTCAACGGGCTTTATCTTTGCCGGCGCGGCGTCCACGCGGGGTTTGACGAGGAAGCAGCGAAAAAGGAATTCGACAAGAACGAACTCGCGATTCGCATCGATCTCCACCAGGGCAAATCCGATGCGTGGGTGTGGACCTGCGACTTTACACACGATTATATTCGTATCAACGCGTCAAGATCGTAACTATCGAATCAACTGCGGAGATCTTTCGCCGCGCCTGGAACGACTTGCGCGGAAAACATTCCAAGAATTGCATGCAAGGGAGGGCCTGACGATGGCCGGACGGAATTCTTCACGCAGAAGCTTTCTGAAGACCACCGCAATGGCAGCGGCGGCTGGGCTTGGCGGACGGGCCGCTGACGCCAACGCGCAGCCTGCTGCGACCGAGCATGAATGCGGCTCCATCTGGGAACGTCCGCCCAAGCAGCAGGGTAACAATCTGAACCTGATCGTGATTGTCAGCGATACCTTCCGGCACGACAACCTGGCCTGCTATGGCCCGAAGTGGCTTGAGAATCTCGAGACGCCCAACCTGGACCGTTTTTCCAAAGAGTGCGTGGTGTTTGAGGATGCCTATCCGGAAGGGATGCCCACCATCGTCATCCGGCGCACGCTCTACACGGGCCGGCGCGTGATTCCGTGCTACTACTTCCGCCAGCATGAGCCGGTGCAACTGCCGGGCTGGCATGAGCTCTACAATGAAGACCAGACGTTTGGTGAAACCCTGCATGAGGCAGATTACATCACGACTCTGATCAGCGACCTGCCGCATCAGATGCGGCCGGGAAAGAATTTTCAGCGCGGCTTTCGCACCTTCCAGTGGGTTCGCGGCCAGGAGTTCGACTACTACGGCACGGCGCCACACCAGTTGCCCGACGTCAGCGACATCGTTTCGCCGGAATACCTGGCACGCTTTCCCGGCGTCCAGGAATTCCTCGCCCAGTACAAAGCGAACCGCAATCTGTGGAAGCAGCAGGGCGAATCGCTCTCGCAGATTGTCGCTGACCGGGCCATCCAGTGGCTAAGGGGGAATTTCGACCAGCGGCCCTTCTACCTGCACGTGGAAATGTTTGACTCGCACGAGCCGTGGGACCCGCCGCAGCGGTTCCTCGAGAAGTATTGGAAGGGCCCGTACACGCCGAGTTTCATTGAACCGCCTTACGCCACCGTCCCGCTGTCCGACGAGATCAAGAACCGCTTCCGAGCCAATTACGCCGGCGAAGTCAGTTGCGTGGACTACTGGATCGGCCAACTGCTGGGTACCATCCGGGGTTACGGGTTGCTGGATAATTCCGTTATTGTCTTCATGTCCGACCACGGCGCCATGCTGGGCGAACACGGCCAATTCTTGAAAGGGCCGGACAAACTGCGCGGCCAGGTGACCCACGTTCCGCTGATGATTCGAATGCCGGACCAGCAATTAGCCGGCAAAAAGGCTTCCGGCTTTGTGCAGATCCACGATTACATGCCCACGTTGCTGCACCTGCTGGGATTGAAGCCGCCCGCCCGAGTGACCGGCACGAATTTCTGGCCGCTGGCCACCGGGGAAACGCGCAGCATCAGGGATTTTGTGGTCCACACCTACGGCTGGGTGGGGTGCGCGCGCGACCATGAGTGGAGCTACACCGAAATCTGGAAGCCGGAAGCCCGACAGGACAAATTTGCCCTAACCCCGGGAGCAACGCCGGCTCCCTATAAACCACAGCTCTACAACCTGCAGAAGGACCCCCAGGAACTTACCGATGTGGCTGACCGCTATCCCGACATCTGCCGCCGCATGTCGGCAAAAATGAAGGAATATATCGCTTCCGGCGAAGGGTTGACCTACGGCAGCTTCAACCAGAAGCCCAGCCTGAACACCGGCGAGGTTTATGTGCAGCAATCGAAGTAGGCGGCGTGGCTTTCGGGGCCCTCAACGCGCAAGCCCCAGGTTTGCAGGGGTCACGCTGCGCTACAAAGGCGCGCGCCCCGCGTCCGCAATGATTATGCGCAGTTCTGATATAATGCAGGCTTAGAAGGATCACCTCCGAAGCAGCCTGCGGCGGGAGCAGTTTTTCCGGGCAAGTCCGCCGGGCCGGGAACCTCAATCCATGTCAGGAATTATCGGATACATCGGCAATAAGCGAGTAGTTCCAGTGCTGCTGGAAGGGCTCCAGCGTCTTCAATACCGCGGGTACGACTCCGCCGGACTTGCCGTGATGAAGGATGGCATCCTCGCCATCCGCCGGGCCCCGGGAAAAATTCGCAACCTGGAAGATGTGATCCGGCTCAATCCCCTCGACGGCACCTGCGGCATTGGCGAGACGCGCTGGGCAACGCACGGTGCACCGACGGAGGAAAACGCCCACCCTCACCGCGACTGTCACGGCAAAGTTGCGGTTGTCCACAACGGCATCATTGAAAATTACATGGAGTTGAAGCAGGAACTGGCGGAAGAGGGGCACATCTTCACCACCGAAACCGATACCGAGGTGATCGCGCACCTGATCGAGAAATACCTCGACATGCCATCGCCGGGCGCGGCGCCTGTCACGCTGGATGATGCTGTCAGGACGGCAGTGCAGCGGTTGACGGGATCATTCGCGCTGGCCATCATGTCAGCGAGTGACGCAAACAAAATTGTGGCTGTCCGCCAGGGCCCGCCGGCGGTGATTGGTCTCGGCAAGAACGAGTACCTGGTTGCCA
>JAJXZM010000016.1 GCA_021780055.1 Acidobacteriota bacterium | reverse complement strand
AGAGAAGAAGAGTTTCTCGACTCTTTCCCGCGAACCGAACCGGTCCTCCGTTCCCTGCACCAGCAGCTTGGGCTTGCGAACTTCCTCAAGAAAATGGAAATCCGCAGAGTTAACGGGCAGGCCGATCCCCACCAGGCAGTCCACTCGCCCATCGGTCGAACCCACCGCCAGCGCTACCACGGACCCAAACGAGAACCCCAGCATAACCACAGGGATTCGCGGAAACCGCCCTTCCAGATAATCCAGAGCTGCGCGGGCGTCGTCACGCTCGCCGATGCCGTCAGCGTGCTTCCCTTCGCTGTTTCCGACGCCGCGGAAATTGAAGCGCAGCGCCGGAATTCCCAAATGAGTTGCGGCCTTGGCAGCCCGAAAAACAACTTTGTTGTGCATGGTGCCGCCGTACAGCGGATGAGGATGGCACACGATGGCGAGTCGGCGGGGGGTCCATTCGGGATTCCATTCAAGCAGCGCCTCGAGTACACCTTCGGGTCCCGGCATGTTAAGGCGTTCGATCTTCGTGGCGTCCTCCGTTAGAGAGATCAAGTTTAGATTGCTACAGCGCAAGAACAGTCACATTAGGCATGGCAGGCTGCTCCTGTCAACATCAGACCGCCGACATGGGAACCCATCGGTTGGGCCTGGAAACACAGCAATGCTCCATGCACGAGTAACAACTCACCGACGCGAAGATGAAATCGTGAGGCCAATGTAACTGGGCCGAACCCAAAAACGCGTTCACTTCAGCCCTGCCAGTTGTAAACTACAAGGTGAGTTTCTTATATTATCGCCAGGAGGGCTGGCGTTCGGTGCGGGGGATCAAGGGTATATCGCTGGCTACAATCAGTTAAATAGAAAGTTGTTTCCTGCCGTGGGAGGAACCTATTAGAACCAGATCCATCGTCATTATTATCCTTGCATGCGTTGCGCTCGCCATATTGATAGTCGCCGGCTACCATTGGAGTCAAGGTTCCGGCCCCAGCACTCCGCTGGAGGTGGAGTACGTCACGTCGCCCTCGCTTGATCTGCTCGACACGCCAGCAGTCGTCCACAAAGTGCTTGCCGTGCTGAAATATGGCGACCGTGTAGAGGTCCTGAAAAAGCAAGGAAGCTGGGCAAAGGTTCGAGCGGGCAATGGAAACGAAGGCTGGGTGATTACTGAAGTACTGGTTCAGGCACAAATTTTCGAAAATGGGCAGAAACTCCTTCAGGAACTCAGCGACAAACAGGCGCAGGCAACAGGGCACACCGTTCTGGCCGCAAATATTCATCTGGAACCCAATCGGGAGGCCCCCGCGCTCGGGATGCTGACGCAAGGCCAATCCCTGAAGGTGTTTGATCGTCGCATGGTCGCAAGAAACGAGCCTGGCGGCGAACCCAAGCAAGCCGCATCCCCTGCCCCTGCCCCTGCCGCGGACGCCTGGTATCTGGTGCAATCCGACAAGCGCGCAGGGTGGGTCTTGGGACGGCTGATCACGCTTGATATTCCTGATGCGATTTCACAATATGCAGCAGATTACAATACCGTCTCATGGTTTGTGCTGAATACCGTTCAGGACGGAAACAACAGCGTTCCGCAGTATCTTGTCGCCGACCGCGAGGGAACGGTGGAATTCGATTTCACCCACATTCGCGTTTTCACCTGGTCAGTACGGGCGCACCACTATGTCACGTCATTTGTTAAGAGCGGCTTGAGAGGCAGCTTCCCAATCCAGGTTGAGCACATCAACAATGTCCCGTATTTCCGGCTCCGGCTTCTGGACCGGGATGGTAAGAAGATTCAAAGCGTCTATGGGCTGTTCAACACCATTGTGCGGCCGGTCGGGACAGTAGACGGATGGGAAAGTACCGCGATGCCCACGGGGCGTAAGTAAGCCGACGGCTGCAAAGCTGATGCAAGAGTTTCATCGAGAGGAAACACTTTGTCCTTCCAAGATCCGCGCCGTGTCCAGTCACTAGACGTTCCGTTATTCTACCGCATGGTGCGGGCCGTGGTTCGCACTGGTCTCTGGATCTTCTTCACGAAGCTCCGGTTGCTCAACCGGGAAAGGCTTGAGCAAACCGCACCGGCCCTTCTTCTCATCAGCCATCCGCGGAGCTTTGCCGCCTCGCTTCTGCTTGTTTCCGCTCTCGACCATCGGGTACATTGCCTGATTCCCGCTGGCAAAATTCGTGGCTTTTTTCGCAAGTTGGCCGCGCGCGCTTTGGGAATGTGGCCTCTCGACTTCACGACTGAGCAGCAGGATAACTGGCTTGCTCCCTGCATGAAACTCCTGGCGAACCAGGAAGTGATAGCGCTCTTCGCAGGAGAGGAACCATTAAATGGAGCCCATCGCCCGCCAGTTGCAGATTTTGCCGCGCGGCTCGCGGTGGAAGCGATTCTGCAAGGGCAGGAGCACCTTCAACCCATAATCTATCCGTTGCACTGGTTTCTTGGCACGGGCCGCCGCGGGCCCGAACCCTTGGTGTATGTTGACACTCCCATTCAGGCCACAGATTTCTTGCCCAAAGTCGGCGAAGACCTCGCGGAAGCGTCCCATCAACTTGTCGAAGCGATCCGGATTGCGATGAGGGCAAACATATTTGGCTTGGCGGAACAGGAACTTGAAAATTTCACCGGAGAAGTGGAGGATTTGTCGCGCGAAGACCTCCGTCTGCAATGGGCGCGCCGGCCGAATTGGAAGCAACGGCCGGAAGACCTGGAACTCAGCAGTATTGCCTGGAAATGGGTCGTCGAACAAAACCGTACAAACCCCGCGAGTCTGGTTGAACTCCGCGAAGCTCTGGATGCCTACCGCGAAGCTCGCCGGAGATGTTCAATGGAAGAATTCATTACTGAAGTCTCCGGCCCATGGCAGTCGTCCGGCGCCGGGGTCGCCGCGGCGTGGGTTGAAACGGTGCTTGGATTTCCGTTAGCGCTCTATGGAATGGTTAATCATCTTCCGGCGGTCATAGTTCTTTTAGCAAGCGGTCTGTTCAAGAGTTCACCCAGAAGAGATCCCAAAGTCGAATGGCTATTCCGAATGTTCATCGTGTTGAGTTCTTACACCGCTCAGGTTTTCATCGTTCACTTCTGGTGGGGCCGGGCGGCCGCAGGGTATTACACTTTGACCCTGCCCCTTTCAGGCGCTTATCTTTGGCGCTACCGCTGGCTGGTGCGGCATCGAACCCATGTGCTGATCCGGAAAGTGCTGCATCCCGGCCGGTCGGCCCGCGTCACGCGAGAAAGAAAGAATCTCCTCGACAGGTTTGCTCTGGAGTTCGAGCGCTCCCTGCGGTCTTCGCATGCGCCGAACGGACCCTCAACGGATTTAGCCCAACGTAGGCCAGCGCAACATGGATGAAATTCCTCCATCCAGCGCCGCGAAGCTGACTGCAACGGAAAAGGGCCGCATTCTTTGTCTCGAAGAGCTGCCTTTTCCTCAACTCGAGGCCTTTGACCGCACACGCACTGTCGTCATCTTCACCGTCAGCCCGCTCGAAGAACACGGTCCACACCTTCCTGTTGGAACCGATTTGATAACCGCGGACGCTATCTGCGCGAAGCTGGCAGATCGGATTCTAGAAGAAAAACCCGGGTGGACAGTTCTGATCGGCCCCAGTATTCCCATCGGCGCCTCAGCATTCGACCGCGCCGGAACGCTGCTGGCTCGCGCGCGTACGGTAAGGAATGTCACCCTCGATTATGGAGCAGCACTGGCCCGCCACGGGTTCAGCTATCTCCTGGTTCTGAATGGTCACGGCGGGCCTCGCCACATCGTGGCCCTCGAAGAGGCCGCGGTCGCAGTCTCAAGACGTTATAAGGTCCGAATGCTTTCCGTGAGCGGTCCGGTGCTCTGGGAATTCATGCGGGGCCGATACGCGAATCGACTGGAAGCCATCCTTGGCCGCCCGTTTACGGCAGTGGAACGTGAGGCGCTCAGCGGGGATACCCATGCCGGAATGTGGGAAACGTCTCTTGTTCTCCTGGTCCGGCCGGAACTGGTGAATTCAACGTACACGGAATTGCCAACCCAAAGGTTCAGGCTCATTGACGCCCTCCGCAGGAACTACCCTTTGCAACTGGGAAACCGGATGGGCTATATTGGAACGCCTTCGGCCGCTTGTACAGAGTTGGGGCTGGCTGCGCAGCAATTATTTCTTGAGGCAGTGTGGGAACTGGTCCTCCCAGTGCTGGACGCTCGGAACAGGAAATGGCGTCGGACCTCCGTTTTGTATAAGCTCCCTTTCCTGCGCACGGCTTTTCCCCGCGTTGCCGCCTTCGCGGGGCTTGTGCTTGTAGCGTGGGCAATCCTGCATTGGTTTTACTGATGTCAGAGGAGAATAATGGCGCTTTTTCTGTCTGAAGCAGATGTTCTGGAACTCTTCCCCATGCACCAGGCTCTTGAACGTATGAAAGCCAGCCTGGTAGCCCAGCACAGCGATACGGCCGTCAATCAATCCCGGCAGCGACTTTTCCAGCCTGGGTTTTCGCTTCACTACATGGCGGCGGCACTGGCAGAC